>NZ_JBFRVF010000017.1:97727-130265 GCF_041475025.1 Vibrio sp. 10N.222.49.C12
TAGTCACGTAGGGCTTTTTCGTTAAATCTATCTGATTCTACTTTTGTTCCCAATACGGTGGATTACCATAATATTCAGAGAAGTAGTCAATGAAGGCTCTCACCTTTGGTGCAAGTAACCTTGTGCTTGGGTACACAGCCCAAATTGCAGGCTCTGATGTTAATGGGTAATCTTCTAATATTTGAACCAGCTGACCGCTTTTCAGTTGTTCATAGGCACACCAATTCGATGTCACCGTGATCCCCATACCACCTGAGGCTGCGTCACGCAGTGCTTCCCCGTTATCTGCCCTGAACGACCCAGATGCCTTAATCGTCTTAGGCCCGCTTTCAGTATTGAAGGTCCAGTTTTCTAAACCAATTAAGCTAATACATTGATGATCGTTAAGATCTCGAGGTTTGGCTGGCTTACCATATTTGATTAAGTAATCAGGCGATGCACACACAATACGCTTGTCTGTCGCAAGTTTTCGGGCAATCAGTGTCGAGTCTTTCAGCTCCGAGATACGAATCGCGATATCAAAGCCACCCTCAACAACATCCACCATCGAATCTGATAGCCTGAGATCGACTTTTAACCCAGAGTAGCGCTCTAAGAATCCAGGTAAGGCAGGAACAAGATGCAAACGTCCAAAAGACGCAGATGCGGTAACTCGCAACGTTCCGGTTGGAGAATCACAACCCACACCGACCGCCGATTTGGCAGCATCCACGCTCGATAACACTTCTTCAGCATGAGGTAAGAATGCTTCCCCCTCTTCGGTTAAAGAGACCTTACGAGTGGTTCGGTGGACCAAGCGAACGCCTAAATTGTCTTCCAGTTTACTGATGTGCGAGCTTGCAACAGCAGGAGACAAACCAAGCTCTTGCCCAGCCATGCTGATGTTATGTGTGGAAGCTAAACGAACAAACAATTTGAGGTGTTCAATATTCATGAGATTACCAATAAAATCTTAAAAATCGTGTACCAGTAACCCTCATTATGCGTCATTCACATAACAATACAACGTATTAACTCAGTTGAATTGTGAAGATGTTATTGTGCCAAAACGAAAAAAACTCCCGAAGGAGTTTTTTTGTCTAAGTCTGCAATTCGCCATTTAGCTAATCAGCAAAATTACTAGCTCACTAGCCAGTTAAACGTGCATGCAGTGCATCTTTCAGTACAGAACGATCATGTTTCAGTTGGTGCATCGAGCCGTCATCAATGGGTGAATCTTTCAGCTCAAGCTTACGAATCTCTTTATCAAGGTTGTCGTACGTCTTCATGTCTGCTGCAAAGCCATCGTCAGTTTTAACAAGCTCAGCAATTTTATCTTTCATTTCAGGAAATTCGTGAACAAGAGAATGATTTTCACCTAGCATAGAAACCTCTTAAGTTGAGTAAAGTGATTGGTATTACGCATTCATTATTAACCTTAGCAAGGGAGTCAAATAACAAATGAGATCCAGTACACAGCATAGAATATAGACAATTCAGATTCACAAATTTACAACATCCACCTAAAAAAATAAGATGCTTTACATAGAAGAAAGCCTTGTAAGAACACAAGGCTTTATAAGGTAGATCTATATACAAGTAGAGTTAACAATCGTTATCGAAGCAGCTGAAAAATGTTTCTACAAAGAGATTAGCTACTGCACCCGCTTGTATCTACTTTATTCATTTGATCATGTGAAGATGTTTCAGAGCCTGTCGATTGGCATCCTGCCACGAATAACAGCGTTACAGATAAGATAAGCCATTTCATAATAAATCCTCTTTCGGTCATGACTAAAGCATAGTGCTTAAAAGCGCGGATACCTCAGTCATTAACTAAAACCTTACCTACCGATAAGGCCTTGGTTAATGAACAAAGCATCGCTTCTTTAACTAACGACCTGCTTTTGTACAAAAAACTTTCACTTCAACGAATGAAAATCGTACAAGAGCGAAAATAGGACAGCTATGGAACTAAGAATAAGAACTAGA
This sequence comes from Vibrio sp. 10N.222.49.C12, assembly GCF_041475025.1. Classification (NCBI taxonomy): domain Bacteria; kingdom Pseudomonadati; phylum Pseudomonadota; class Gammaproteobacteria; order Vibrionales; family Vibrionaceae; genus Vibrio; species Vibrio sp. 10N.222.49.C12. The sequence continues at coordinate 99,699 of NZ_JBFRVF010000017.1, forward strand.
AGTTAGTCACTCGTCGCCAAACGTACAGCCGCTTCTGCATGAATGGCTGTGGTATCAAACAAGGGAACATCAGTGTGTTGCTGCTGAATCAGGAGGGCGATTTCAGTACAGCCCAGAATAACGGCTTCTGCACCTTGTTGGCCTAGCTTCTCAATGATTTGACGGTATACATCTCGAGATTCTTCTTTTACTTGGCCTCGACACAGCTCTTGATAAATGATGTTGTGGACTTTCTCTCGGTCACTCTCATCAGGAATCACCACATCGATACCGAATTTGTTAGTCAGGCGCCCTTTATAGAAATCTTGTTCCATCGTGAAAGCGGTGCCGAGTAACCCGACTTTCTTTACGCCCTGTTCTAGCAGCTTTTGCGCGGTAGTATCAGCGATATGTAAGATAGGAGCCGTGATCTTCTGTTCAATTTCAGGCACGACTTTATGCATGGTATTGGTACAAATCAGAATGAAATCAGCCCCGCCCTTCTCTACCGATAAAGCCGCGTCCGATAAGATATCCGCCGTCTCAGCCCAGCGACCTTGGTGTTGAAGCTTTTCTATCTCATCGAAGTTCACGCTGTACATACAAACCTTTGCAGAATTGAGCCCGCCGAGTGTGGCTTTAACGCCCTCGTTGATGGATTTGTAGTAGCTCACTGTCGACTCCCAACTCATACCGCCGAGCAAACCGATCGTTTTCATTTTGCTATTCCTTTAATTTCCGACTAACTCGATTAAACCGTCATGCATTGAAAATTTATAGTACGTTCTTGCTTAAAGCGAACCCATAACACCTTATTCCTTTCAAACGATTGCTTTCAAACCGTTCATTCCCAAAACCTCCGCTCACAAAAAAGGCTCGAATTTAAAATCCGAGCCTTTGAAGTTTTGACCAAGGGTATACTTGGCGTTAGTACACCTCACACCAATCTGATTTCATGTCGATCAGTGTCCAATCCTCTCTGGAATTCGCCTCATCTAGCGCTTTATCAAGCTTGCCAACGTGAGACTCACGATCGTACTGCCACTCGCGCTCAGCATCAGTGTGATGAACAATCATCGCCATTGAGTTGGGTTGGCTCGTAGCCCATTGCATCATCGCTTGGTCACCGTCTGAGTTGCCGACCGCTAGAATAGGTTTCTTGCCGATAATATGCTGAATGTTAGTGACCTTTCCGGCTTTGTCATCAATGGTCAAAATGGACGAGTCTTTAGTAACGGTTGGCTTACCATCGTTGTAGCTGTAGTTGTATTTAAGCGCGCTACCGATGATTTGCTCTGTAGGAATATTATAAGCTTGTGGAGCCCACGCTCTCATGAAATCAACGCCTCCGCCCGACACAATATAAGTCTTAAAGTCATGATCTTGCAGGTAAGTCAGCATCTCTTTCATTGGCTGGTAAGTCAGATCGGTATAGGCTTTGTTGAAGCGTTCGTCTTTCGCTGCAGCTAGCCATTGCTTAACATCTTTTTGGTATTGTTCGACTGTCATACCAGAGTGTGTCGCCATGATAATTTTCAATAAACCTTCTTCGCCGCTCCCTAGAACACTCTTGATGTCACCTTCAAGCACGAACTTAAACGGTGCTTCGGTTTTCCATTCAGGGTGATCAGGCGCCATCTCTTTTACACGATCTAGTGCAAAGGCTAATTGGAAGTAATAAGGCTTTTCCGACCAAAGCGTACCGTCGTTATCGAACACGGCAATGCGATCTTCAATTGCCACGAACGTATCAGACTCAGCTTTAGTGGCTTGCCCAACAAAGTCGACGATAGCGGATTTGCTCTCGCTGTCCTTCCAAGAAGGCAGCAAGTTGGGATCACAATCTTTAGCAAAAGATGAGAAAGAGAGACTGGATAAGATCGCGACAGATAAGAGGGTTATTTTCTTCATAGCAACTACCATGTTGTTGAATTAATTGTAGGGTTTAATTCAATTCATCCTAGTTGGTCTACTCTGATTTGCCACTTATGAACACTATAACCAATGCTCATGTTGGTATTAGATTAGTACCACAGCTAAGCTGGCTGAGGGTGCTCTGCGATGTATTTATCGAGAACTTAAAAGGAGACAAACAAAAAAGCAGAACTTCAATTCCTCAAAGTTCTGCTTTATCAATCCATGACGGCTTACACTCTGCGCTTTTTGAAAGCGTGCCAGCCAGCGCTGAGAATTGTTTTTACCACCACGCTTAATGCGCTAAGTTTAGGGTCAGCATTCTTGCCAGAGGCAATGCGCCACATTTGATGTTCATACCAAACCAGCCCGACCATCGCCATCTTGTCTAATGCGGGCTTTCCTGTGGTTGGCACCGTTAGTGGCATGCCGTGGCTAGGGTCTTCAATTAACTTGTTAGGGAAATCAGGATCAACCGCCATTGTGCGTGCAATACCAATAAAATCGGTCGCCGAGGTGTTTAATGCTTCATTCATTGCTTGCGCGGTTCGAAAACCACCCGTGACCACCAGCGGTGTACTCACGAGTTTTCTCGCCTTAACCATGTAATCCATAAAATACGCTTCACGTTTTACTGTGCTGGACTTGATTGATTCAGCTTTGCTCTTTGAACCCATCATTGATGGGCTTTCATAGGTGCCGCCGGAGATCTCAATCAGGTCGATACCGTTATCACTCAGTGTTTGCACAACCTGCATCGACTCTTCTTCAGTGAAGCCACCTTTCATAAAGTCGGCGCTGTTGAGCTTAATTCCGACAGGGAAATCTTCACCGACCTCTTTTCGAATCGCGCGATAAACCTCAAGCACGAAACGAAGTCTGTTTTCGAGTGAGCCACCCCATTTGTCTTGGCGTTGGTTGTGTCTCGAAGACAAAAACTGACTCACGAGATAACCATGAGCACCGTGAATCTGCACGCCAGTAAAACCCGCTTGTTTTGCAAGCTTTGCGCTCAGCGCGAACTTATCAATAATCGCGATTATTTCTTTTTCAGTCAGAGCTCGTGGCGTATTGAAACCTTTTTCTAATCCACGCTCTAAAGAGATAGCCGAAGGCGCAACCGGGCTATCACATAAGAATTTAGGGATTTGCTTACCTGGGTGATTCAGTTGCATCCATATCTGCGAACCATTCTGTGTTCCGGCACTCGCCCACTCACGAAATACGGTTAAGTCACTGTGCTCATCTAACACAACGTTTTTAGGCTCACCAAGCGCGCCTCTATCGACCATCACGTTACCCGTCATGGATAGGCCAATTCCTCCTCGAGCCCAACGCTGATAGAGCGTGACTAAACCTTGCTTAGGGTTATGGTGTTTATCACCTAGCTGTTCACTCATTGCCGATTTGAACAGGCGATTTTTGATCACTTGACCATTAGGAAGAGAAAAAGGGTCGTTGAGGCAGATTAGATTCATGCGCGTGGTTACTTTCTTGGGTTTATATATTGAGTCCAGTATGCCCTATTTTATCCGGCACTTCTGAGCATTTAACGCCTATTTCGAAGCAAGTTTCGCTCAATAAAAAATGCCAGCGGCATGGCAGCTGGCATTAATCGACTATAAATAGAATCTCAAAAACTGGGCTGACGCTGCTGAAAAATGTCAACCAGAAAGGCTCAAACACCCTTTACGCTCATGGTAATTGTCGTTATTGTGATTCTCTACGCCATCATCACAAGGACAGTCTGAGAGTTATGAACAGCACGATTGAAACTATTCTGGGGCACCGCTCCATTCGTCAATATACAAATCAACCGATTGAAAAAGCACAACTTGATGTGATTATTCAGGCTGGTCTCGCGGCTTCATCATCGAGCTTACTGCAGGCTGTTTCTATCGTGAGAGTGACAGACACAGAGAAGCGCAAGTTGCTAGCTGAATACGCAGGCAATCAAGCTTACGTGGAGAACGCGGCTGAGTTTTTGGTGTTCTGTATCGACTATCAACGCCACGCGCAAATCAACCCTGAAGTGAAAACCGACTTTACTGAACTGACCCTGATTGGCGCTGTCGATTCTGGCATCATGGCGCAAAACTGCATGTTGGCTGCTGAGTCTCTAGGTTTAGGTGGCGTGTACATTGGCGGGCTGCGTAACAGCGCACAACAAGTCGATGAACTGTTAGAACTACCACAACATACCGCCGTGTTGTTTGGGATGTGCTTAGGTCATCCGGCACAGCAACCAGAGGTCAAGCCTCGCCTTCCAGCTCACGTGGTGATGCACGAAAACCAATACCAACCGCTGAGCCTAGATGACATTGCCAGCTACGATGATTCGATGCAAAGCTACTACGCAAGCCGTTCAAGCAACCAAAAACAGAGCAGTTGGTCACAGCAGATCACGCAAAAGCTGTCTGGCGAATCTCGCCCGCATATCCTGCCTTACTTGAACAGCAAGCAGCTGACCAAGCGTTAAGCCGTTAAGCCGTTAAGCCGTTAAGAGCTTGCAACAAACCACAGCAAACAGCAGTACAAACAAAAATGTCAGCGTAATATACGCTGACATTTTTATTTATCCGGAGGCGGCTAGCTTACAGATATTTCTCAATCGGTAACAACTGTAGGAAGCCTGACTGCATTCGTTCCCATTGACCAGTGTCAGGTTCGCTGTCCCAACGTTGATCGCCTGAATACCAATACACATCACCGTCTTCCAATTCCAAGCGCCAGCTATTATCTTCACTCATTGCTTGCTCAATAGTGTCTGCTAACGTTTCAGCAATCTCTTTATTTTCGATGATCAAAACCGATTCCGTATTGAGGTAGGTAGAGCGCAAGTTGAAGTTAAATGAGCCGATGCTCGCGATGCTGCGGTCGAATACGACTGATTTAGCGTGCAAGCCATAGGCTGTCTCAGGCGCACATTTAGACGCGTCTTGAGTCGATGCTTCACACAACTTAGATTCTGGTTTTAGCTCAAACAGATCGATGCCATGCTCCAACATATCGTAACGTCTGCCCGCATAAGCAGAATGATTAGTCACCAGATCATTAGAGGCCATAGAGTTAGTTAGCGCTTTTATCTCAACGCCCTTATTGTTCAACACTTGCCACTCTTCAAGCTGACCATCATCGAATACAAGGTAAGCCGATTCCAATAAGATCTCTTGTTTCGATTCACTCGCTAACTTACCTAGAAGAATCGCGGTCGCTTTCGGTTCATCGGTATTGTCTGAATCATCAGGAACAGGCTGATCGTAAACAAAACGCGCATTCACCCATGCCATCTCACCAATCACCTCTTTCAGCAAACTATCAGCAGCCTCACGGTCTAATGGTAATTCAGGGTAATTTTGATAGTGCGGAACGACAATATTATCTATCTTTGAGAGATCAGGTTGTTCGTCATCCCCCAGCATATCGACAGGGTAAGACCAACGACTGTTCCAGTATTCAACAAAACTGGTTTGGATGGTGTTAACTACCGAGCCCATGACTAATACATCGCGGTCTCGGAAATTGATTTCATCAGAAAGGTCAAAGTATTCATCACCGATATTACGGCCACCCACCACAGACAAAGTACCATCTACGGTAAACGACTTATTGTGCATACGGCGATTTAAGCGAGAAAAGTCACCGACAAAGCTCAGCCATTTACTGAAGCCACGGCGTGTTGGCGTTGGATTGAAGATACGAATCTCGACGTTAGGGTGCGCATCCAGTGCCGACAGCAAACCTTCACGTTCGTTGAGGTTGATATCATCCAACATTACGCGCACCTTCACACCACGCTCAGCCGCGGCTAACAAACGGCTAGCGAGATAGCTGCCCGATTCGTCAGAGTTCCAGATGTAGTATTGAATGTCGATGGTGTGCTCGGCACTTTCGACCAGTGCTAATCGCTGTGCCAAAGCATCCCAACCAGACTCTTGCAGACGAACCGCGGTGGTGCCTTGCTCTAAAGCTTCAGGCTGAAATTCATTGGTTAGAACCGATAAAGAACTAGGTGCAGGAGAGGTTGGCGGTTCTGTTGGATGATCGATGCCTTCAGGAAGTGAAGAACACCCACCTAAAACGGCGATTAAGATTAACGTTAAACTGATGCGTTGGAGCACAGGCATGTATCTGACTTCCTTTTCACGATGCGTCTTTAGAAACTTTCCGTACAGCTTTTCAATGAACAAGCTATTCCGATCTATTCATTAATTATTACTGCTAAAGCCTGAAATTTATAGGTAATTATCCAGTATAAATTTAAAGGTCGGTAAATTGGCCTACAGATCACTTAAGTTGAGTGAGCGCTAAACAGTATAAACTCAGCGGCTTTTCGACCATTTCAATAGTGAGTTCAGTTCGGTCTGGGTGATGCTTCACCATTGTTTGGAGATCTAGTTTCACCGCTTGATTTCACACTAACAGGCGTGTCGACTTACTTATATGAGATTGTGCAAACGCATTACTTACGTAAGCGCTAAAGCTGTTGTTCATCTAAGGGGCATGTAAGGATCAACACCGAAAACATTGTTCACGCTACATAACGTTTATCGTCCCTACACAAGCCTTCCCTATAGTAGTACCCTTTATCGTCTCTCATTCTTGATGGTAGCTGGATATTATGAAGCTTTTGGTCGATCGCACTGGTGAACAGTTTTTAGAAATTCTGCAAGAATCGGGAGACACGCTGACGGTTCAATTCATTACCAATGAAGGCAATCGAAAGGGTAAGCCGTTCCAAGATAACTTGAGTGGATTGTTCCTCGCGGGTTGGAAGCCTCGCACGACCTCAACTGCAAGACCCTAAAGTCAGCTTTGCGCTACACCAACTCTACCCGCTCGGCCGAGATGTAAAATTACCCTCTGGAGATATTGCGACAGTCGCAAGTTACGCCAATACTCACGCTGATGGTTACTATATGTTTGTACGCCTCAACGATGAATTAACCCGACTCAAGATTACACCCGATTGGGAACTGCAACCTTCCACTCAAAGATTGGCTCTGCCTTATTACCCAGCCCCAAGAACTAAAGAAGAGCTCGACAACATTGACGATTTTGATGCGTGGGCGGGCGGCTTCTAAATACTCCTCACCTACGCCTAGTAGCACATAACACCCAAGTTATTATCAATTACTTTTTGACAATAATTCAAATGTAGCACTGTTTATCGTTTCAAATATTCCCACTATTATTTATCCATCGACACAGACTGCAGCTCAATGAACAAAGAGTGGCACTGTAAACACAGACAGATCACCATTTCGGTGAAAAATAATATAGGTACTAACATGACTCAACTAACTATCGTCGCAAACATCGTCGCTAACGAAAACAAAATTGAATTGGTTAAAGCAGAGCTGCTAAAACTGATTGATATTACTCGCGCTGAAGAAGGCTGCATCAACTACGACCTTCACCAAGACAATGAAAACCCAGCACATTTCACTTTCTACGAAAACTGGACATCACGTGAACTTTGGCAAACACACATGGGTAATACTCACCTTGCTGAATACATGGCAGCAACCGAAGGCAGTGTTACGTCATTTACACTTAACGAGATGACTAAGATCGCTTAAGTACAGTTTCTGTAGTCTGTTACTAGAAAGCACACTGACAAGCTATCGAGTTCGATTTGGAAGCCCCGCTGCACGTCAGCGGGGCTTTTTCATTTATGCGGATATCGTCAGCTGCCTTAGTTAGAGCTTCAAACGGGGTTGAATAAAATCAATAAACGCCGAGATACGTTTAGAGACCGATGACGACTTGTAGTAAACCGCATTCACTCGCTCTCGGTCTGTGTTGGCAAGTTTGTCTTGTTCCAAAATAGGGACTAGGCGCCCTGCTGCTATATCGTCCTGCACCATAAAACCCGATAAACAAGCAATCCCATTTCCAGCTAATGCCAGTTGACGCACGATTTCACCATTACTGGCTGTTACAGTAGGCGGGATATAACTTTGGTTTGGCAAAGGCCAGTGATTAAGCACTTTGTTTCCTGCAAATCCCACAACTTGATGCGAACTCAAATCTTCAGGTTTGGTGGGCAGCCCACGCTTAGCGAGATAATCAGGTGACGCCACAATATGGAGTAAGCTTTTACCTAACGGTCGAGCGTGCAGTGTTGAATCGGACAGCTTACCGATTCGAATCGCAACATCAGTTCTCTTTTCGAGAAGATCAACGAAGCCTTCGTTGGAAGTGAGTTCCAACTCAATGTCTGGGTAAGCCTCTTTGAATGACTGCACCAACGGCACTAGCTGATGGAATACGAATGGACTGGCGGCATCGACTCTTAAACGACCTTTTGGCAACTCACCGCGCGACACGATTTCTTCTTCCGCGCTCTGAATCATCTGTAATCCCACCCTGACTGAATCGACAAACTGCCGTCCTTCCTCCGTCAATTCCACGCGTCTCGTTGTTCGGTTGAATATTGAGACGCCGAGTTGTAACTCAACCTTACTCACCGAGCGAGACACCTTGGCGACCTGCACATCCAGCGCCTCTGCCGCCGCAGAAAAACCACCAGCATCGACAACGGTGAGTACCATTTCTAAATCATCTGAACGGGTTAACATGAGGCTCCTTCGCTATCTTCATTTTGTTTAATGTCATCTCGCTTGTGCTCATCACAGCTCAAATCACGGTGTCTTTTCGATCTCATCAGCTTAATCCAATGATCGGCTAACCCTCCAATTATTGCAAATATCACAAAGGTTATTTGTTAATGATGGCATTTTTCACAAATATATTTTGCTAGATAATCCTCGCCATCAAACGAAGCGCTCCTATTGCAGTCACAAGCTGCCCCATTTTATCGCGCTCGGTACTTAACAAAGAACAGTAAGAGAGATGATTATGCCACTAGCATTACTTGCATTGACGCTCAGCGCCTTTGCCATCGGAACCACAGAATTTGTCATCGTAGGCTTGATTCCTACCATGGCGAGCGACTTGAATGTATCTCTGCCATCGGCAGGCCTATTAGTCAGTTTATACGCGCTTGGCGTTGCTATTGGCGCACCAGTATTAACGGCATTAACCGGCAAATGGAATCGTAAAGCGGTGTTGCTGACTGTGATGGCATTGTTTGTCATTGGTAACTTATTGGCGTGGCAAGCTCCGGGTTATAACACGCTGATCGCCGCACGAATTTTGACTGGCCTTGCCCATGGCGTGTTCTTCTCGATTGGATCGACCATCGCGACAGGTTTGGTTTCAAAAGATAAAGCAGCCAGTGCCATTGCGATCATGTTTACAGGTTTAACGGTTGCATTGGTAACCGGCGTACCACTGGGCACTTATATCGGGCAAACCTTTGGCTGGCAAGCGACCTTCTTGATCGTGGCTCTGCTTGGTCTTATTGCTCTTATCGGTAGCGCTATCTTGGTTCCAAGCAACCTTAAGCAACCACCAGCGGCGAAGATTTCGGCACAACTAAAGGTTCTAACTCAACCACGCTTACTGTTGGTTTACGCTATCACAGCACTAGGTTATGGCGGCACATTCACAGCGTTTACGTTCCTTGCTCCAATACTGGAAAATGTATCAGGATTTGATTCGAGCTCAATCAGCTTAATCATGTTGGTTTACGGTGTGTCAGTGGCGGTCGGTAACATCTGGGGCGGAAAAATGGCCGACAAGATGGGCCCGATTAAAGCGCTGACCGTTATCTTCTCTGGTTTAGCCGCAGTACTGGTGGTATTCAACTTTACCGCAGTAAACCCTTACGCAGCTGTTGCTACCATTTTGGTTTGGGGTGCATTCGCATTCGGTAACGTTCCAGGACTACAAGTGTATGTTGTGAAACTTGCTGAGAAATACACACCAGACGCAGTCGATGTCGCTTCTGGGTTGAACATTGCAGCCTTCAACGTCGGTATCGCATTAGGCTCATGGGGCGGTGGTTTGATTGTCGCGAAATCTGGATTAATGAACACCCCTTGGGTAGGTGCTGTGATCGTTTTGATCGCTCTTGTTCTGACTCGATTCAGTGGTGCGTTAGATAAGAAGCAAGCACAACAAGCTGTTCCATCTAGCATTTAGCATTTAGCATTTAGCATTTAGCAAGAATAGAAAAAACAAAGCCCGAACCTAGGTTCGGGCTTCGTCATTTAAATCTGATTATTGTCCGTTATCGATCGATTTCAGCACTTTACATGGGTTACCGACTGCAACCACATTGACTGGGATGTCTTTAGTTACCACACTGCCTGCGCCAATCACGCTGTTTTCGCCAATGGTGACACCGGGGCAAATGATCACACCACCGCCAAGCCAAACATTGTCGCCAACATTAATCGGTGTGCCAAACTCAACGCCTTCTTCTACACGGCCTTTCACATCGAGTGGGTGACCTGCAGTCAGGATTTGAACGTTCGGACCAAGCAGCACATTGTCGCCAATAGTCACTTCAGCCACATCCAAAATCACGCAGTTAAAGTTAGCGTAGAAATTCTTGCCTAGCTTGATGTTCGAGCCGTAGTCACAACGAAATGGAGGTTCTAAATGCGCATTTTCACAGTCCGGAATGAGCTCTTGCGTTGCTGCTTCCCATTCAGATGTGCCAGGAATACTGTTATTGAGTTTTTGAAGCACCTTGCGACATTCGATACGAGCTGCATAAAGCTCTTTATCCCAAGCCTGATAAGGTTCACCTGCTAGCATTTTTTGTTTTTCTGTTTTCACGTTACTTACCTGTTCTCACATCAATTAGCTATTTTCATATTACTTATCTAGCTTCACATTACTTAACTAATGGTGGTCAATTCATCGACCAAAAACGCAATATCGCACATCTAAATAACAGTGAATAAGGAGTGTTTGAGCTTGGTTCAAGAGATGCGCAGCTCGTCACTTTTTGTAGGTAAAATATGAAATTCGAACAGTGCTAATTTAGCTTCGCTATCGAATCACGTAACACCAAACTACCAGTGGTATTGATGGTGGTCGCTTGCTCTGTTTCACCGACAATTTGCAGGATCGCCTTTTGCGTCATTTGCTCTAATGGCACACTCACAGACGTTAAGCTTGGCGTTAAAAACGCCCCCACTTTGCTGTTATCAAAGCCGACGATCGAAACATCTTGAGGCAATGAGTACCCAAGTTCGGTTAACGCCTTAATCGCACCAATCGCCATATCATCGTTTTCAGACAAGATAGCAGTGAATGTGGTTCTGCTTTTTGCCAAAGCCTGAGCCGCGTGATAACCGCTCTCCATCGTCCAATCACCTTGAACAACGTTGGACTCATCCAATACAACACCATGTTTAGTTAACACATCTTGATAGGCTTGGTAACGCAGCTCATCGGTCGAAGAACCGGCTTTACCACGAATCACTGCAATATCGGTATGACCCTGCTCGATGATGTGTTCAACCATCAAACAAGCGCTCTGATAATGGTCGGTGGTAATAGCATGATTGGGCTTCGACGGCATTTCTCGGTTGAGTACCAGAATCGGAGTGTCAGTGCTTTCGATGATCTGAGCTATCTCGCTTTCGGTTAAACATTGCGGATAGATGATGATGCCAGCGCACTTCATATCCAACAGGAAATTGATCGCCTTTCTTTCGTCTTCAGCGCTGTGTTTGCCATCGGTGATCACCAATTGGTGATTCGACTTTTCGCTATAAGAAGCCGCGTGATACATCAAGGAAGAGAAGTAAGGGCCATTGAACAACTCATTGGTAATTACAAAGCCGATGAAATTGGTCTTCTTGGTCGCCAATTGCTGAGCCAACAAGTTCGGTCGATAACCTGTTTCTTGAATCGCATCAAATACCTTTTTCACCACATCTGGGCGCACGATGTTCTTGCCATTTAAGACACGAGAAACGGTCGATTTAGATACGCCTGCGCGGTTTGCGACATCAAGCATGGTTACCATTCGCTTCTTTTCCTTTATAAAAAATTAGCCGACATAGGCCGACTAATTCATTGCAAAATGACAGCTCACAGTTCACATAACTGCGCTGGGGAATGCATTCTAAATAGTGGCACCGTTAGATGCAATCACACCTTTATACCACTCGAAAGACTTCTTGCGCTTGCGTTCTAGTGAGCCAGATTGATCGTTGTGCTTATCTACGTAAATGAATCCGTAGCGTTTTTTCATCTCGCCCGTGGTGAACGAAACTAAGTCGATACAGCCCCAAGGGGTGTAACCCATCAAATCAACACCATCAATCGCAACGGCTTTTTTCATCTCTTTGATGTGGTCGCCAAGGTAAGCGATACGGTAGTCGTCATTAATGCTGCCATCTTCTTCAATGGTATCAACAGCGCCAAAACCGTTCTCAACGATGATCAATGGCACTTCATAACGTTCATACAGAGACGCTAAACAGAAACGCAAACCGGTTGGGTCAATTGGCCAGCCCCAATCGCTAGACTGGATAAACGGGTTATCGACCGAGTTTTCATGACCGCCGTCCATCGCTTCTTCAGTCGATTGGTGAGAAGAAGAATCCAAGGTATTAGACATGTAGTAGCTAAAGCCTAAGTAATCAGCCTTGCCTTCTTTTAGGATCTGCTCATCTTCGGGCTGCATCTCAATATTGAAGCCTTTGATTGCCCAGTCATGCTTAGCGTAATTTGGGTAATGACCACGCACCATTACATCCGAGAAGAAATAACGGTCACGCATCGCTTGCTGTGCCACCATGATGTCTTCTGGCTTTGAAGAACGAGGATAGAAAGGCACCATCGCACACATTGCGCCAATTTGAAGATTTGGATTGATCTCGTGACCTTTCTTAACCACCAACGCACTCGCAACAAACTGGTGGTGAACCGCTTGATACATGGCTTCTTGCGGCTTTTCACATTGCGGGAACTTCACGCCAGAGCACAACCAACCGAAGATGTCTGCCGAGGTGTTCATCTGGTTGTTGATCTCGTTAAACGTCATCCAGTATTTCACTTTGTGTTGGTATCGTTCCATCACTGCAGTTGAATACTTAACGAAGAAGTCGATCACTTTGCGGTTCATCCAGCCGCCATATTCCTTAGCTAGATGGTAAGGCATTTCAAAGTGGCTCAGTGTTACCACAGGCTGAATGTCGTATTTCAACAGCTCGTCAAACAGATCATCGTAAAACGCTAAACCCGCTTCACACGGTTCAGCTTCATCGCCATTTGGGAAGATACGCGTCCACGCGATACTGGTACGGAAGCACTTAAAGCCCATCTCAGCAAATAACTTAATGTCTTCTTTGTATCGATGGTAGAAATCAACAGCAACTTGGTTTGGGTAGTTTTCGCCATCAATGACGCCATCGGTGATTCGACGTTGTACACCATGAGCGCCCGCTGTTAATACATCAACAACACTGACACCTTTACCATTCGCATCCCAGCCGCCTTCTAGTTGATGTGCAGCAACCGCACCACCCCATAAAAAATCGTTCGGAAATTCGTTGTTCATACCATTACTCGCTACAAGTTATTCGTGAAAAAGATCAGGATTAGAGAGCTCATTGCAACTCTGAAACCGATTTCAATAAAAGAAAAGATACAGGTTGAAACCGGTTTCAGCAATAGTTAAAAGATCTTTTTTGATCGAACTACAGACTAATCAACAGTCAGCATTACGATCAATGCTGCTCAAAATACTGATCATGCTGAGATTTGCCGGATAGGTCTTGAGTTCCCGGGTAGAACTGGACGAGTGTCTGATCGGCTAAAGTGAGGTGAATCCAACCCTCTTTGACTTTCAACCAGTTGGTGCCGTTGGTCTTATAGACTGCAGGAAAGCTGCCCCAACCTGACTCTGATACCTGCAGCTCTTTAAAGCGGTTAATCGGGGTTAGCTTATTGCTGTCGAAGTTTGCGTCGGCATAGACAGATAAAGGCTCGATGGCATCATTTGGCTTGAACGTATAACAGCTCACAGAGGCTGAAGTGCGATCAAACCACTGGTAAGGTTGTGCGCCGATTAAATCGTAGACCGTGCAATCATTGAATTGAATAGCCCACTCTTGGTGAGCTTTAAAACCAAGGTAACCAATGGGTTGTGATGGTTCAGGTTTCGCGTCCGTCTCCTGCTCATGTACTTGTTCTGAGGTAGCACATCCCGTCAGCCCAAGACTAAAAAGGAAAGTCACAGCATGCTTCATCATTGTAATACCTCAGTTCCGTTAGTGAGTTAAAAGCTATTCAAGCTCCCTCCATTAAACGGTAAGTTCCAAGCGATTACCATCTGGATCGAGTATACAGCTCTCATAATAGCCATCGCCTGTTCTTCTTGGGCCGTCTAAGCGCTCATAACCGTTTTCAACTAAACGCTGAGTCAATTCATCAACCGCTTGTTCCGAGCCTAATGATATCGCCATGTGAATGAAGCCTGTGAACTGGTCATAGATGTCGTCTTTCGATTCAGGGACAGAGTCCATTTCCATAACCTCTAAACGACTTCCCGTATCAAACGAGAGGAAGTATGAAGAAAACCCTTTAGTTGGGTTGTGATATTTTGAGTTCAATGTCGCGCCGAAATAATCTTCATAAAATCGCTTCAGTACTTCGAGTTGTTTGGTCCAAATTGCGATGTGTTCAATCTTCATTTTGTTTGCCTAAGTTTGATGTCTAACGCTAGATTACTCATCAAATAAGGAACAATAAACAGAACGAAATTGTTCCTGATTAACGGGCTCGATTTTATGTCCATAACTGCACAGTATTGGCATCTATGTTTGTGTAATAGTTATCTTTCCTCCATAGTCAGGTTTTACACAATCTGAGATTCAAACTGTGAGCTTTTTAAAACTGATACTACTTGCGGCTATATGGGGAGGCTCGTTTCTTTTCATGAGAATGGCCGCCAATCCATTAGGGCCCGCAGTCTTAATTGAAGCGCGAGTTCTGTTTGCAGCACTTACTCTGCTTTTAGTTTCTTTCTATTTAAAAAAGAAGCTCTCTTTTCATGATCACGCAAAACACTTCTTCATTCTCGGCCTGTTTAACACCACACTTCCTTTTTTGCTTTTCGCTTATGCCGCGCAGACACTTAACGCCTCGACACTCGCCATCTTGAACTCTACCGCGCCAATATGGGCGGCAATCATTGGTGCAATATGGACCAAAACAGCACTCGAGGCGAAAGTTCTATTGGGACTTGGGATTGGGGTAACAGGAGTTGGCGTGTTAGTCGGTTGGGATGCGATGAACATTGGCCGTGAGGCTATGCTTCCTATCTTTGCAGCAGTGATGGCGGCCTTTAGCTACGGAATAGCGTCAAACTATACCAAGCAAGCCCCTAAAGTTGAGGCATTCAACAATGCTCATGGCAGCATGTGGACTGCGGTATTGCTGGTTTTGCCGTTTGTATTCTTTATTCCGATGAGAGAAACACCCGACGTTACGATCACTACATCGGTTGTCTTATTAGGCGCGGTATGTACTGGGTTAGCGTATCTACTTTACTTCAATCTCGTCTCTGAACTCGGCGCACCTTCAGCCCTGTCCGTGACCTTCATCATTCCGGTATTTGGTATTCTATGGGGTAACTTATTCTTAGATGAAGCAATTGGCATCAATACGATTGTTGGTTCAATTCTGGTTATCACCGGCACCATGTTGGTGACAGGAATGACGCCTTCTAAGATGATAGAGAGCGCCAAACAGAAACGAGCAGCAAGAGCGGCTCGTTAATCAGCCATATATTGCTGAATCTTGTTTCTCAGCCACTGATGAGCAGGGTTCAAATCGGTTCTTTTATGCCAAATCATGTATTGCTGCATAGGTAAGATTTCAAACGGCTGATCAAGGACTTGAAGCTGGAAGGATTCGGAAAATTGATTGGCAAAATCACGCGATGTACTGCCGACACAATCTGAGCCCGATACCAGCACACACATGGTCATCAGCGAGTCACACTCGGCACTCACTTTTCTCTGTTTCAGTGGCGACTTGGTAAAATAATCTGCCGTGTATAAACGGGTTCGACGCATTCTAAAAGTAACATGCTTTTCGTTGTAATATTGCTCTTGCGTCACAGAGCCATTGATTCTCGGATGCCCCTTTCGAGCTATCAGCACCAACTCATCTTCAATCATCGGCTGCTTCATGTAGCCGTTAACTTGCGGGTAATGCAATGTCTCGTCGTACCGCATATCAATATGGTGCAACCCTGAACCGACACGAGCACGGTATTGTTGATGCTGCACTGTCGAAAGGCCTATCAACCGGTAGCATTACTTACGTACTGCCAGACTACGAGCTGAACCATAACGAAGAGATTGAAACTCTGGTTATTGACGGCCTAGAAATGCAATTCATGGATGCTTCAGGTACCGAAGCGGCCTCTGAAATGGTGACGTATATTCCAAGCATGAAAGCACTTTGGACTGGCGAACTGACCTACCAAGGCATGCACAACCTGTACACGCTGCGTGGCGCTAAAGTACGTGACGGCTTGAAATGGTCTAAGAAGATCAACGAGATGTTAATCACTTGGGGTGAAGAAACAGAGGTGTTGTTTGCGTCTCACTCATCGCCAATCTGGGGCGAACAAGAGATCTCTGATTACCTAAAAATGCAGCGTGACGCTTACGGTTTTACTCATAACCAAACGCTTCGCTTAGCCAATAACGGCGTGGTTCTGCAAGACATCGGTGACGAGATTTACAAGGTAATGCCAGACAGCATCCAACAGTCTTGGCACACCAACGGTTACCACGGTACTTACTCTCACAACGCTCGCGCTGTGTACAACATGTATCTTGGTTACTTCGACATGAACCCAGCTAACCTTAATCCATTACCAATCGAGCCAGAATCGGTGAAGTTTGTTGAGTACATGGGCGGCAGCGATGCTGTGATTGAAAAAGCGCAGCAAGATTTCCAAGAAGGTGAATACCGCTTCATTGCAACAGCACTGAATAAGGTGATTCAAGCTGAGCCAGAGAACAAAGTTGCACGTGGCTTATTGGCAGATACATACGAGCAGTTGGGTTATCAATCAGAAGGTGCAGGTTGGAGAAACATCTACCTAACCGGCGCTCAAGAGCTTCGCATTGGCACACAACCGGGCGCACCAAAGACTGCATCTCCGGATGTGTTAGCGAACATGACCATTGAGAACTTGTTGGATTACTTAGCAGTTAAAGTGGATTCGCTAAAAGCACAAGAAACACCATTTACGTTGAATATTCAGCTACCAGACGTGCAAGAGTTCTACTACGTTGAGATGTCTAACGGTAACCTGAACAACATTCAAGTGAACGAGCTGCAAGACGCCGATACAACACTGATCATCAATAAGTCTGACGTGTCTGACATCGTGCTTAAGAAAACAAGCCTTGGAAAACTGTTAGAAGACGGACAAGCAGGCGTGAAAGGTGATAAGACATCACTTAACAAACTGCTGTCTTCACTGACAGAAGCTGACACCTCTTTTGAGATTGTACCGCGCCCAAGTAAAGGCGAAGAAGTTGATGCAGAGCTATACCAAGATTCAGCGGTACACGCTCATTAAACGCCGGATACACTAAATAAAAACAACAGCAGTTAGCTAGAAAAACGTTCTATAAAGAACATAAAAACAAGCCCCTCCCTTTTGGTTGGGGCTTTCTTATTTGTTCTCAATATATGCTTCTGAATCGCTATTGAGTTTGCCCGTTTACGTCGCAATCCCAATAAGAAGGTGAACCATAATATTGAACAAAGTAATCGATAAATACGCGCACCTTTGGTGCAAGTAACTGAGCACTCGGGTATACCGCCCAGATAGCCGCCTCATCCTTTAAAGGGTAATCCGGCAACACCTCAACCAGCGAACCTTCCGCGAGCTGCTTGTATGCTATCCAACTCGCGCACATGGCAATGCCCAAGCCATCGACACATACATCCCTTACCGCTTCACCGTGATCGACGCGGATAGCACCTAGGCTCTCTTCGAGTTTTCCGATATGAATACTGGCTACCGGAGGTGACAACCCAAGCTCTTGTCCTGCTTGACCTATATTGTGCGTAGACGCGAGTCGCACAAACAATTTTAGATGTTCAATGTTCATCAATAATGGCTAGCCTGCGCTGAGTACACGCTGCTTATTGGCCGCAGCGGCACGGGGAATAATGTGAGTTTTAATATAGGCATTAAGCTTAAACCATGCAAAAGCGCCCGCTAAAACATTGGCGACTGTCGCAGCAATAACCGCATTGACCATGTCTCCGGTTATCGAGCCGATCCATAAAGCGGGAATGTAGAAAACAAACAAGCGTAGGAAAGAGACATTCAAAGCTTTACGCGGCACACCCAAGGCATTAAAGACCGACGCAACCAACATGCAAAGCCCAAGCGGCCCATAGCTGAACGGTATAAATAACAAGGTCACTTCAAACCAGCTGCGTATGCTTTGTTCTTCCGAGATAACAGGAATAATCCAGCCACTAAACAGCGCCAACAATGTTGCCATCACGGTGTGGAAAACCAATAAGAACTTCGCTGTTGTATTCAATAGCTCAGGGATTTTGCATCGCTGCTGCGCCCCTAGGTAACGACCAATCATAGGCGGGATAGACATCGTCAGAGCAAGAGAAAACACCAGCATAAAACTTTCAACACGGACGAGTAAGCTCCAAAAAGCCATCTCATCGGTTCCGATTCTCGCAATCAATAGCATTGAGAAGAACGCGCTGACCGCAGGTAATATCTGATTCGCAGTGGTTGGCATTACCGTCTTGAATAACTCAAAACTGTAGCCTTTGATTCGGTTACTGCACGCGCCATTGAAGCCAAACCAACCTTTGCCGCGAGACTTGATTAGCATGTAGATTGCGCCGAATGCGTAGCCAATGCTCGATGCGATCGCCGCCCCTGCGATGCCCATATCCAATCCAAAGATCAGAATAGGGTCGAGAATTAGGTTAATCACGCTAGCAGCCAAGAACATGCTTCCGGTTGTTTTGGTATCGCCATTGGCACGATAAACGCAGGTGGCCAGATAAAGCACCGCCACCATCAATGCACTGAACAACCACAGTGGCCAGTACACATTAAAAATAGACAGCATGGATTGGTATTGAGCGTCAGAGACATCATTCACAAACGACGCAAAAACAGAATCGCTAAAAACAATCAGCCCTATGCAGATCAAAGCAATCACCAACACTCCAAATCCAACCGACAGCGTCGCAATTGAAGTAGATTTACGTTGTTCTTTTGCCCCTACCGCTTGAGAAATAATGGACGTTGCCGCCACACCGATGCCCACTTGAACCCCGGTAAACGCTGCTTGAAATGGCAAGGTGATACCGTGAACCGCCAATTCATTCACCCCTAGCTGACCAATAAAGATCGAATCGACCAATTGAACCATCATGATCGCAAACACACCCAGCGTCAGTGGCAGTGTTTTCTCAATAATGGTTTTCAAAGTCGCGGATCTCATCTGCATCGGTCGGTTTACTCTTGTCTGTACTTTGGGGCTAATTACCTAGTTGAGCAGTATACGAAGCTAAATGAAAAGGATAAGAGCGCCAGACAAGGAATGAGTTTTTAGATTTCGTTGACAATCGAATTAGCAAGATACCTTCAACGTTAAAATATCCATCTAAGACACTGAATAAATTTAAATTATAAAACCCGCCAACACTCTTAATAATTCGTTAATAGTGTTTCGTTTAATGGTTAATTGTTGGTTCGAACATTCCTCGTTAGCCTGAATTTAGGTCGCATTCACACTGAATAGGCTGAAATGAAATCTCTCAGAAGGAATATGGAAATGGCATATCAAGGTTATACAACGTTTAAAGCTCAAGCCGAGGATGGGATTCTTACCGTCACTTTTGACTTCGGTACTGTGAATGTTCAAGGGCAAGAGACTTTGATGCTGACGAAGCCGAAGCACTCAAAGCGGAAGCTTATTGGTTGTATCAAGCTACGAGCAAAACCCCTGCGGTTAAGCGCTTCCAAATTGCCGATGAGCAAGGCCTAGAGCACGATATGGAAAACCAACGTAACTGGGAAACTCTGGTTATGAACGTTCAAGACATCAAATAACTCGGTCACTTCTCTTAATTTGGGTCAGTCACAAACTGACCCATTGTCTTACTTAATCGTTAAACGCCAACGGTTAACCACCAAGTGTTAAAATGGTCATTATTTGCCCCATAGACTCACATTTGAGTCTTCAGCTTGTGAGCCAAATGCAACTATGTGTCATTAATCTTTGTTATAACGTTGTTCAAACTATTTTTTGAAGGACGGAATATGCAAAAAATAATTCTGATCACAGGTGCCACGGATGGCATTGGTTTAGAGACCGCAAAAGCACTAACGCAGCAAGGGCACCATGTTCTAATTCATGGCCGCAACCCAGCTAAGGTCAATAAAGTCGTGACCGCTCTGTCTCGCCTGTCTAAGAATGCAATCATCGAAAGCTACATCGCAGACCTATCGACGCTCTCTGAAGTTGAGGCGCTCACAACCCAAATCAAAAGCGATCACAAACGACTCGATATACTCATTAACAACGCAGGTGTGTATAAAGTGTCGGACATCACCACTCCAGACAATCTTGATGTGCGTTTTGTCGTAAACACCATTGCGCCGTATCTACTGACACAAAAGCTGCTTCCTCTTTTTGATGCGACAGGTCGTATCGTCAACCTATCTTCAGCAGCCCAAGCACCCGTAGATCTAGATGCATTAATCAGTCCGAATGCGGGCGAACTTGATGGTCCGGTTTACGCGCAAAGTAAGCTGGCGCTAACGATGTGGTCCATCGAATTAGCCAATACTCTTTTAGACAAAGGCACCGCAATTATCCCTGTAAACCCAGCTTCTTTCCTTGGTAGTAAATTAGTGAAAGATGCTTATGGCGTTGATGGCAACGACCTTGCGATTGGTGCCGATATTCTTTGTCGTGCTGCGCTCAGTGATGAGTTTGCCAACGCTTCTGGTCAATATTTTGATAATGATTCTGGGTTGTTCAAAGACCCGCACGCCGACGCATTAGACAACACTAAGAACCACAAGCTGGTGACAGTGCTTGATCAATTGCTCGAAGAAAAGCTGTGCGTTGCGCACTGATCATTAATTAATAAAAATACCACTAACACTCCCCCAACAATCCAAGCCGCAGTTCTATCCATACAGACAAAGAACTGCGCGCTCTTTCGATTATTAAGATTTCTTTAATACTGATTCCCCGCTTTGCCCAATTATCACCCAAGATGCAGATTGCTAAACTTGCCCCCGTCGAAACAACACAGGCTACGGCCGAGGAGCATTTATGCGTTTTGAAGGTAAAGTTTATCGTCCTTGGATGGAAGCAGAGAGCGTACTCATCCAGACAACATTGGGGTGCAGTAATAACCAGTGTACCTTCTGCACGATGTTTGATGATAAGCGTTTCAAAGTAAGAGACATCAAAGACATCTTTGAAGATATTGATGCGGCGAGAAAAATCTACCCGCATGTTGAATCTATCTTTTTGGTCGATGGTAATGTGATGGCGATTAGAACCGAGATGCTGATTTCGATTCTGGATTACATCAAGATCACCTTCCCAGAGATCAAGAACATCTCTCTGTATTCAGGGTTCAATGACTTCCGTCGTAAGAGCTTGTCTGAATTAAAAGAGATTAAGTCGGCAGGTTTAAGCATGGCCTATTCAGGCTTGGAGTCCGGTGACCCAATTTTGCTTGAACGCATTCAAAAGCGCATGACGCGTGAGCATGCAATTGAAGGAATGAACCTAGCCCGTGAAGCAGACATCAAGGTACTGGCTTCTTTCATCTTTGGCCTTGGCGGCAAAGAGCGTTCTATAGAGCATGCGATTAATACCACCAGCTTGTTGAACATCATGCAGCCAGATGCGATTGCACCGATGGCTTTAGCCGTTCAACCGGGATCGGTATTGGAAAAAGAAGTAAACCGTGGCGAGTTTGTTTTACCAACGCCATTGCAGATTCTGGAAGAAGAAAGATACTTGCTCGAAAACCTAGAAGATTTCGATTGCTACTACTGGGGTGACCACGGCAATAACATCTCACCAATGCGTGGCATGTTGCCTCAGGCTCGTAAGCCGTTTCTTGATAAGATAAATCAAGACATCGCGCATAACCCAATCACTAAGCAAAACGTCATTAAAACCTTTGCTTGGTAGTCGCTCGATTTAACTCTTAACGAATAAACGTAAACAAACTAAACGACAGGCGTTGCAGCTCCCTATTATGGAATAATCAAAGTCCAGCAGCGCCTAACGTATATCTTATTTTTTCAGGTTTACAGCCCTACCTAAGCCAAAGCCGCTAACAACAAGTCAGTACTCGCTTCCACGTGAGCAACAATCTCTTGTTCTGTGGGTGCAGGCATTCCCATCAACACACCCTCTCTGACACTCATCACCATACCAAGCCAAAGCTTAATTTTGGTTTGTGGTTCTTCAATATCGAATCGCTCATTGAAAAACTGAGCAAGCACGCGATCGGTATCATCTGGGCCAACGTCCATAAAACGACTCACTAATTCTGGAGACTTACTGCCTTCTGCTATCAACAGCTTAAAGGTCGCAATATGTTCGCTCGAAAGGTGAAACAAAACGAAGTCTTTTGCGAAGCCCAATAGCGCTTGTCGAGTATCGGTGTGCTGCAAATGCACCACCAACTTATCGTCTGTCTGGCTACCCATTTGTCTTAACGTCGCTTCAAACAACACATCTTTAGAAGAGAAGTAACGATATAGCGTTTGCTTCGTCATTTTCGCTTCGCTAGCGACTCGGTCCATGCTGGTTTGCACATAGCCTTCCGCGAGGAATATCTCCTTCGCCGCTTTTAAAATCGCGAGTCGTTTCTTCTCTTTGTTCTGCTCAATCTTGCTCATTACTTCATCCACCCCAAAACAGAGATCATACTTTAAAGTATGATTTGTGTTAACTCAACCAATTTTTAAAATCATACTCACCAGTATGATTCATTGGTAACAGATAATTGGATAGAGAAATGACGACAATGAACCTCCCTAAAACTGAAGCAAGAAACACACGAACCCTCGGCTTTACTCTCGCGATCGCAGGTGCCGTGTTAATGAGTATTGACCCCATCTTTATTCGTTATGCCGGTGTCAGCGGATTCGATACCGCCTTTTTGTTCGGCTTATTCAGCGCGATCTCGATGCCGATTTTGCTTAAGTTCAACGACAAACGCGGAATACGAAAGGCAGTCGTACAGAGCGGTTGGCCATTGTTAGCTGCGGGCATTCTTATGCTCGGCAGCGCCTCTGGCTTGGTGTTCAGCATCAAGATGACCTCGATTGCCAATACCTTTGTGATCCTGAGTGCCGCCCCTGCTGTTGCCGCTATTTTCAGCTGGCTGATCTTGAAAGAAGCCACTAGTCGATCGACTTTGGTTGCCATTGTTGCGGTGATGATTGGTATTACGATTGTCGTTTCAGGTTCGTTTTCTTCAGGGAACTGGATGGGTGATGCTTTAGCGGTATTCGCAGTGATCTGTTTATCTATGATGTTTACCTTGCTGCGTAAATATCAAGACGTCAGCCGATTGGCGAGTGTGGGCCTAGGTGGTTTGTTGCTAGCGGTCGTGATGTTTTTCTTCGCAACGCCATCAAGCTACAGCGTTGAAACGTGGTTAATCATGGCCATGATGGGTTTGTTTACGGCCCCTGTTGGCCGAGTGTTATCTATGGTCGCAACACGCCACATTACCGCGCCAGAGGTATCAATGACTCTGATGTTAGAAACTGTGTTAGCACCAGTTTGGGCGTTTATCTTCTTCACCGAGATCCCGCCAACAACCAGTATTATCGGTGGTGTGGTGATCTTGATTACGATCTTCATCTACACCTATCAAAACACCCGTAGAGTTTATAGATAAAGTACGAGAGTTTAAGGCTGCAAGCTACGAACTGAAAAGAGCATCTAATGCCCTCATCATACCTGAGTCTGTAATCAGTGAGCCGTGGGAGTTCGTTGGGTGCAGATATTGCTCTGGTCAAATAGAGGATTACTACAACACTACATTAGACGGAGAAATTACTCGATGGACCCAAGTCGCGATTGATGTCTCTACCACCTTTAATATTACCAGTGGTATGAATAATGTAGTGGAGCTCAAATTTGCCAACGGCGGACACATCGTTTTCAAAGTTGGAATTGTCGCTAATACTTCTAAACTTCGAATTGAAGAAATTGTTTCCGTATTTGACGCCGATAACAACAAGGTACCGATGACAGAAAGCGAGGCTCGTAATAGTGCAATTCGTGTCACGAGCGAGGCGAGAAGAGCCACGATTAACAGCTATTTACACATCTGGACCTTAGGCATTCCTAGTGGGGCAACTGGTCGAGTTATTATTAGGGAGTGTGAGAAATTAGAGCACTCTGATTGTGACGACCTCTAGTCAAATAACACTTTATTTCAGAGAGGCACCTGCTTGGTGCCTTTATACATTTCAAACTAAAGAGCATCATGATCAATAAAGTGTTGTCTTGTTGCGTTCTGGAACCCTACGGCACTGTAATGTAAGTTGTCGTATGATGCGCCTAAATCTACACTTACTACTTTGCTTTTGATGAATGCATCCCATAAGAATTTTGCACCCGCTTCACTGCGTGGGTAAACCAATGACCAGCCCTTCGCAATACACTGCTCATCGAAATTAATGTTTTGGTTGTTAACTTTTGCAGTAAATATGGGGGTACTTGTGCTCTTGAATGTTTCACATTCCCTGGCGGGTAATTTGAAACCTACGTTGCGATTTACGCCAGCTGTTTTATAGATAATGGCATATGATCCAACTGCGGCTTTTGTCTTACTGTTAAGCCCTTGAACGGCGTATTCACCATTAATAGTTTTGTACCACTTATCAGTGTTCGATTGGGTACTTTGAGAAGTGCTTGCCTTTGCCAATGGAGTACAAGATAAAACGGCTAATGATAGTGTTATAAGTGCTTTTTTCATTATTTTTCCAACTGCTTACAGCTTTCTATTTCGAAGGTTTAGCCACTAAGGTTGAACCATCACCTCTGGCCAAGATTGTAGATCAATGAAGTTAGGAACTACCGACTCTTACCTAAAAGTTCATCATCGGCTTTAAGTGCGTAAGCAAAAACTTGGATAGTCTTGGCACACTCACCTTTAAATGATATTTCATTTAAACCATGCAAATAGCTAACGTGATTACGGTAATTCCTAAGGTATTCATGGCTATTCATCACATCTTTCATAGACATCCCCGTTTCTCCCATCGTTATTTTTAAGTTCTCCAATTGCATGGTGGTTTTATCTCTTTCATTGAAGTAACCAGCCCCACCACAATATTCGATAACAGAGTCGACTCTTCCGGTAGCTCCTAAAGCCTCTCCTTTGTTAGCGAGCGCCGAAAAAGAAGTGATAGCAAGAGTAATTGCAACGATGTTTGTTTTGTTCATGATTTATAAACCTTAAAAATCTCACCTAGCTCCGGTACTAACGCTGTGCTTTTGCTACATGCATTCGATCTGTTTCGCTTTGGGAAATCTATTGAAGTAATGAAAAACGATAGAGTGTTTATATGTTATTCGATCATCACCGCTCACATTGGTTATAAGCAATATAGCTTAGGGTTATTGCGGCTTTTATCTGCTCACCTTGTATCCACATTGATTGATAAATTTAAGCAATTGTTTTTTATAAGTTTTCAACGAATAACGCACTGATAATCCAAGTCATTCTTAAGCCTGGTTTTGGAATTGCTATTAACATCTGATTACTTTTTAAGTGGTCTATCAATTTATTAACTAGATAGAGGATTTGATGTTGAGATGGCAGAACTGTATTTGAATGAGTAATTCCTGAAAGCTGAAAGCCCAGCAAATGCTGGGCTTGTTTGATTCTAGGTTAGCGTATTAGTTTGGCAGCAAGTGTACTGATGAGTTGGGAACAACAATTTGCACTCTATCTTTGTCTTTAAGATGCAATGATAATACGGTATTGCTACCTATCCCCTTAAACAAGACCTGCGCATTTTCAAATTTCAAAAAGCTAGATCCAAAGTTACTTGGCTGCCCCTTGGTACCCGACTCTTCAGCATAGATGCTATAAGGCGCTTTGATATGAACCGTCGCAGAGTCGACCCTCACATCTGCAGCTCTCATGACGCCAGTGACGAGCATAGTTGGCGCCCCTGGAATAACTAACGGCATGAGGACCATGGCAAGCAATGAAATACTATTTCCTCTCTTAACCCTTTTAAGGATCGCTTCTTTTTGTTCCGTGGCTATATCCGCCTTTAACTGCTTATTCGCCTCTTCTTCATTTTCTTGGATAGAGCTCCACATAACAGAAGATGAAAAAAGAAGAACGAGTACCACCATTAGTGATCGCCAATCTTGTAAAGCTAGGAACCCCGCAAATAAGAAGCCGATAAAGGCAATCCCATAATGTTCAGCTCTCGCCTTTCTAATTTTAGGCAAGCTGTTTATCTGAAGGTCCTTGTTAGTCACTCTATTTATCAAAATTAATATCTTACTCAGAAGCTTGATTACAAGCTTCCATAACGGCCAAAGAGCTAAAGCTAAACAGAGCAACCAGCACACTCAATACCGTAGCAAGTAAAATAAACAGTAACCCATCACCTATCGTTACTCCCGAAGGAAAATAGCCGATAATCCAGCTGTATGCACATATAGCGAAACCACCAACCAACACCCCTACCTTAAAAGCGACAGTCAGGAATTTATTTAAACATTCTAGTTTTTCATTCCAATCATTCATTAACATATACCTAAGCAACCTTTACCAAAGAATCAACATCAATAATTTGTTGAAGATCTTGGACCCTCAGGGCATGTAAACGTGGCGCTATATGCTTTTGTGCGTTCAAGAAATCAATTGCTCGCCCATGTTTCAACAACTCACCACCTCCACAAACGACTAGGTAGCCATCGAATTCTGTTCTCGCGGCATCCAAAGCTGTATACCCCAGCTTCTCGATCGTGGTTCCTGTAGACTCTTGGTACTTTGCAACGATCTGCAGTGTGCGTGTTGGGGTGTACACAATGTAGTGAGCATAATCACTTTTATCAGCAAAGATACTCGGATATTTAACATTAGACTGATAAGTAAAGGGGGATTGAGTGTTACTGGAAGTAAAGCCCATTGATTGAAGTTTCTCGGATATATCTTTAAGAAGATCTTTTCTACACATAATATTATCTCGTATTCACGTTATTAGAATTGAGATGCTACTTAATACTCAAGTAGCATCAGAGTTTGTTGTTTTAGTTATCTCGGAAGCGAACGTTTATGCTTACGAACCTGTTCTGTACGGCCATAGCGGCGACGCACGTATGAACAGACATCAACAAGTTTTAATCGAGTACTCATATGAAATTCCTCTGTACAACTTAACAAAGAGGGAACTCAAAGATTGAAGTGAACACTGTAGAAAGGTAATATCGCAATTCTCACCGAGCGATTGGGTTTCCACAGCAAACCTGAGACCTCTTGTGTTGGGTCTTGTAATCGATCACGCCAATGACGACTACAGTTCACTTCAAGTTAAAAAAGCACTTTTAGAAAACTTCTAAAAGTGCTTTTTTATTGCTCCTTCCTAATGCCTTTAAACGGCAAACCGTCTTGTTTAACGATCATAAAACGCCCTGTATTCGCATCGCGAGAAGGAGTTTGAGTCTGTGAACGTTCGCGAACCATCCCATGACGACGGTTGTCACCTGTCTTTCCGTTAGTTACCATAAGGCCTCCAAATCTGATTTAATTAATCTGTTTAAGCTGAAATAAAAAAGAATCCTCTCAGCTACAAGAGGATTCTAATCTTAAAATCTGATTAACACAAGCTGTTTAATCAGATTTTATTGCATAATAAATAAATTCTTTTCCGCCAGACTCTGCAGCCTCTTCGGAACGAGTGATATAACCTGCACTGTAAAGTTTTTTCAATCGAGTACTGGCGTTAGGAATACTGATACCAAATGCAGCAGAGATACTCGCAGTCGTTGCAGAACCGTTATCTAAAACGAACTCAACTACATCTCGAGTACCTTTCGTCATTTCAGGACCTATCACTTTGTATTGATTTCCTGACCAAACCACTAGAGGTTGACCTTTTGCCTCAGCCGCATAGGACCAGTTATCAATAAGATCCTGATCAGCTACATCAATTAGATAAAAGCATTTTTCACCTCGATACAAGCGAGCAAGAGCCACAACACTTTCACGTGGAAAAGACGCATCTGTCGCCTCTATCTCATCCAGAGAAATACCAAATACAGAGCAAGAGGTGTGAGAGTCGACTTCTTTCATCAATTTATGAAAAACATCTTTCCCTTGAACATTGCCAAAAGGGTGATCATCTTTCGTAAAATCGCGGAGTTTGATTATCATTTTATTCTGATTCATATTGATAATTTAAGGAGAAGATCTTAAATTAATCAAGAGAAAAGTCAAAACAAATATGCGAACCGCATAATTTTTGCAAGCCACACCTCACTTTATGATCTGCGAGAATCCCCGCAGAGTAAACAAGGGTTAACTCGAAAGATTCCTGCCTAATGTGTATCTCCGCATTAAACTTGGCGGCGATATCACCACTCCTTTTGAGCCCTAAACCTCGACTTTCATCATCATTATTATCAGCGCTACTTATGCGGCCTTGTTCAAATAAACGTTTTATAAGCAGTGCATCATTTTCAGCATTAGCGGTTTTGAACTCTTGATATACTTCCGGATAACGCTCTTTTAAAACGCGACGTAGAGAGTTCGCGATACCGACGCCACTATCTGATATAACTGTTTGTATCTTATTAGTTTTAGAGTAAACCTGAAGCGCAGCGAAACCATCAATAGGTGATTTAGAGTGATCTCGAACGTTGCCAAAAAGTTCAGAAATCATTGTAAAAGCAGCATTGGAATGCTTTTTACCAACCTGCTCTATGAACGCTTGCTTGAGCTGAAGAGGAATGCGCTCATCTGGCTCTTCTGGATTAATAACACCGAACTCCATCACCTTACTGTTCTGACCATAATAACAAGATGCATCCTTCACATTAGGTGTAACGACGGCACGTTTATCAACCAGCTCAAAAAAACCAACACGACACAAGTATGTGAAAGACTGATCACACGCACTAAAATCCAATGAAACAGACTTATTTTGATGCACTAATTGATTAATTAGAGCAAGTAGTTTTCCCAGGGAATCAAGTAAGAAACTCCCTCCAAGAAAAGTTATTTCAATTGCAGTAGTTTCCTGAGCCCATAAACCACTGTACTGCTTTATCACCTCTTCAAAACCATCGGAAGTTAACCAGCGACATTCGGGAACAGGAAAGACCACTTCCAACGAATGACATGGATTCCCCCTACCGAGGATCTGCCACACTTATGTGGTACTTAAATGCATCGGAGGCACCATGTCTGATTATTCTTATTTCTGCGGTATCGACCTAGCTAAAAACCACTTCAGTCTTCATGCCGTAGACCAAAATGGTAAGGTCATACTTCATAAGTCGGTAACTCGCTCTAAACTACTGACTACAATAGCAAATATGCCACTCATGCGTATAGGCGTTGAAGCGTGTGGTGGTGCACATTATTGGGCAAGAACACTCAATAAACTTGGGCACGACGCCCGCATTATGGCTGTTAAATACGTAATTCCTTATCGAACTAAGGGAAAGAACGACCTTAATGATGCTGTTGCTATCTGCGAAGCTGTTCAGCGACCATCTACTCGCTTTGTGCCTGTAAAATCCCCCGAGCAACAAGCCATCTTATCGGTACATAGAATGAGAGAGCATTGGGTTCGTGAGCGCACCGCGCTTATGAATCGCATGCGTGCCCTACTTTCTGAGTTCGGGTTAACCATTCCTGTTGGCCGCTCTTCATTAATGAAACAGGTTCCCTTAATGCTGGAAGACGCAGAAAATGAACTACCACACCTCGCGAGAACAGTGATTGCCGATGCTTATCGCCACCTTGGTGAATTGAATCAACGTATCGCCGATACTGAACAAGTCTTCGATTCTTTTGCTAAGGTCAGCACTAATGTTCAACGAGTGATGAAAGTTCGGGGCATTGGACCGCAAACCGCTACTGCGATACTTGCTTCCATAGGTAACGGCTCTCAATTTGATAAAAGCCGTGATTTCTCTGCTTGGCTAGGACTCGTACCAAAACAATATTCGACGGGAGGAAAGCCACGCTTAGGTCGGATAACCAAACATGGCGATAAATACTTACGAACACTATTAGTTCATGGCGCAAGGACCGTAATTGCCAACCTTGGCGACAAGCAAGATAAGTTAAGTCAGTGGTGTCGAGGCGTTCTAGAACGAAGAGGAATGAACCGAGCGATAGTGGCACTTGCCGCGAAGAACGCACGAATTATATGGTCGCTTTTACACAATCAAACAGAATACGAAAACTATGCTGCTTAAGTAAAAAACTAAGCAGCATAAAGAGTTAAACCCACCGGGTCATTGCAGACGCTAATGATGGAGATAGGTTAAGACCACTTGCGGAGAGCCTGTTAATGCGGCGGACACACTAGATGTCATCTAACGAATAAGGCACCGCAGTCGCGCAAAGTCATCAGGGCCACGACGTATGCGAATCGTCGATAAGTAGGCCGAATGTAGAGCGGCAGTCCAAAACCCATCAACATAAGTTTAGCGGATGTTTGACAACCGGGGGAATCCATGTAGC
>NZ_JBFRVF010000018.1:0-3180 GCF_041475025.1 Vibrio sp. 10N.222.49.C12
AGCCTGGCGATGTCCTACTCTCACATGGGGAAGCCCCACACTACCATCGGCGCTATTGTGTTTCACTTCTGAGTTCGGCATGGAATCAGGTGGGTCCACAATGCTATGGTCGCCAAGCAAATTTTGCTTTTACTTTCAGCTTTTTTAAAAACTGAAGGCAAAATAATCTGGAAAACTGCTTCTCTATTGAATAGAGCTTTAAAAGTTTCTCTTCAAACTCATTCAAGGTCTGGTATTTCTTTGAGTCCACAAAACCCCTTGGGTGTTGTATGGTTAAGCCTCACGGGCAATTAGTACAGGTTAGCTCAATGCCTCGCAGCACTTACACACCCTGCCTATCAACGTCGTAGTCTACGACAACCCTTTAGGACGCTTATAGCGCCAGGGAAAACTCATCTCAAGGCTCGCTTCCCGCTTAGATGCTTTCAGCGGTTATCGATTCCGAACTTAGCTACCGGGCAATGCCATTGGCATGACAACCCGAACACCAGAGGTTCGTCCACTCCGGTCCTCTCGTACTAGGAGCAGCCCCTTTCAATTTTCCAACGCCCACGGCAGATAGGGACCGAACTGTCTCACGACGTTCTAAACCCAGCTCGCGTACCACTTTAAATGGCGAACAGCCATACCCTTGGGACCGACTTCAGCCCCAGGATGTGATGAGCCGACATCGAGGTGCCAAACACCGCCGTCGATATGAACTCTTGGGCGGTATCAGCCTGTTATCCCCGGAGTACCTTTTATCCGTTGAGCGATGGCCCTTCCATTCAGAACCACCGGATCACTATGACCTGCTTTCGCACCTGCTCGAATTGTCATTCTCGCAGTCAAGCGGGCTTATGCCATTGCACTAACCACACGATGTCCAACCGTGTTTAGCCCACCTTCGTGCTCCTCCGTTACTCTTTGGGAGGAGACCGCCCCAGTCAAACTACCCACCAGGCACTGTCCGTAATCCCGATTCAGGGACCAACGTTAGAACATCAAAACTACAAGGGTGGTATTTCAAGGACGACTCCACCACATCTAGCGACGCGGTTTCAAAGTCTCCCACCTATCCTACACATGTAGGTTCAATGTTCAGTGCCAAGCTGTAGTAAAGGTTCACGGGGTCTTTCCGTCTAGCCGCGGGTACACTGCATCTTCACAGCGATTTCAATTTCACTGAGTCTCGGGTGGAGACAGCGTGGCCATCATTACGCCATTCGTGCAGGTCGGAACTTACCCGACAAGGAATTTCGCTACCTTAGGACCGTTATAGTTACGGCCGCCGTTTACCGGGGCTTCGATCAAGAGCTTCGACCGAAGTCTAACCCCATCAATTAACCTTCCGGCACCGGGCAGGCGTCACACCGTATACGTCATCTTACGATTTTGCACAGTGCTGTGTTTTTAATAAACAGTTGCAGCCACCTGGTATCTGCGACTCTCGTCTGCTCCATCCGCAAGGGACTTCACTGATAAGAGCGTACCTTCTCCCGAAGTTACGGTACCATTTTGCCTAGTTCCTTCACCCGAGTTCTCTCAAGCGCCTTGGTATTCTCTACCCGACCACCTGTGTCGGTTTGGGGTACGATTCCTTACAATCTGAAGCTTAGAGGCTTTTCCTGGAAGCATGGCATCAATGACTTCACTACCGTAGTAGCTCGACATCGTATCTCAGCGTTAGTAGCGGTCCGGATTTACCTAAACCACCCGCCTACGTACTTGAACCTGGACAACCGTCGCCAGGCCCACCTAGCCTTCTCCGTCCCCCCATCGCAATTGTAAGAAGTACGGGAATATTAACCCGTTTCCCATCGACTACGCCTTTCGGCCTCGCCTTAGGAGTCGACTTACCCTGCCCCGATTAACGTTGGACAGGAACCCTTGGTCTTCCGGCGAGGGAGTTTTTCACTCCCTTTATCGTTACTCATGTCAGCATTCGCACTTCTGATACCTCCAGCAGCCCTTACAGACCACCTTCAACGGCTTACAGAACGCTCCCCTACCCCACATACCCTAAGGTACGTAGCCGCAGCTTCGGTGTATAGCTTAGCCCCGTTACATCTTCCGCGCAGGCCGACTCGACCAGTGAGCTATTACGCTTTCTTTAAATGATGGCTGCTTCTAAGCCAACATCCTGGCTGTCTGAGCCTTCCCACATCGTTTCCCACTTAGCTATACTTTGGGACCTTAGCTGGCGGTCTGGGTTGTTTCCCTCTCCACGACGGACGTTAGCACCCGCCGTGTGTCTCCCGGATAGTACTTACTGGTATTCGGAGTTTGCAAAGGGTTGGTAAGTCGGGATGACCCCCTAGCCTTAACAGTGCTCTACCCCCAGTAGTATTCGTCCGAGGCGCTACCTAAATAGCTTTCGGGGAGAACCAGCTATCTCCAGGTTTGATTGGCCTTTCACCCCTAGCCACAAGTCATCCGCTAATTTTTCAACATTAGTCGGTTCGGTCCTCCAGTTGATGTTACTCAACCTTCAACCTGCCCATGGCTAGATCACCTGGTTTCGGGTCTAATCCTAGCAACTGTACGCCCAGTTAAGACTCGGTTTCCCTACGGCTCCCCTAAACGGTTAACCTTGCTACTAAAATTAAGTCGCTGACCCATTATACAAAAGGTACGCAGTCACACCACGAAGGTGCTCCTACTGCTTGTACGTACACGGTTTCAGGTTCTATTTCACTCCCCTCACAGGGGTTCTTTTCGCCTTTCCCTCACGGTACTGGTTCACTATCGGTCAGTCAGTAGTATTTAGCCTTGGAGGATGGTCCCCCCATATTCAGACAGGATATCACGTGTCCCGCCCTACTCGTTTTCACTGATTATGATGTGTCGGTTACGGGGCTATCACCCTTTATTGCGAGACTTTCCAGACTCTTCACCTGCATCATTAAAAGCTTAAGGGCTAATCCAATTTCGCTCGCCGCTACTTTCGGAATCTCGGTTGATTTCTCTTCCTCGGGGTACTTAGATGTTTCAGTTCCCCCGGTTTGCCTCCTGTTGCTATGTATTCACAACAGGATACTTACTTATGTAAGTGGGTTTCCCCATTCAGGAATCCCAGACTCAAAAGGTTATTACTACCTAATCTGGGCTTATCGCAAGTTATTACGCCTTTCATCGCCTCTGACTGCCAAGGCATCCACCGTGTACGCTTAGTCACTTAACCATACAACCCGAAAGGGT
>NZ_JBFRVF010000019.1:0-6317 GCF_041475025.1 Vibrio sp. 10N.222.49.C12
CCTCCTCCTACTCGATTTTTCGAGATACGAGATCGTACTGCTAAGTGCTAAGCTCGACTTCTAACCATTTGAGATAGCATAAACATTGCTGCCGCACTGATAACCACAGACGGGCCAGCAGGCGTATCATAGAACCAAGACAAGCTTAATCCACCGAATACAGCGATAGAGCCAATAATTGATGCAAGGAAGGCCATCTGCTCAGGTGTGCTCGAGAACTTCCTTGCCGTTGCTGCAGGAATAATCAGTAGCGATGTCATGATTAACGCACCAACAAACTTCATACCGACAGCAATCACGATACCGACCAATAGCATCAGAATCAGACGCATTAAATCAATGTTGATGCCATCAACCGCCGCGAGATCTTCGTTAACCGTCGTTGATAGTAGTGGTCGCCAAAAGATAGCAAGTACTAATCCAATCACAGCAGCACCCGCATAGATGAACACTAAATCCGTTGGAGATACTGCCAGCAAGTCACCAAATAGGTAGCTCATTAGGTCAACACGAACGTTATCTAAGAAACTGACAGCAACCAAACCAAGTGATAGCGCACTGTGCGCCAAAATACCGAGTAGGGTATCGGTCGCGACCAGCTTTTGTTTTTGTAAAGTCACTAGCAACACGGCCAGCATCAAACAACAAATCAGCAGCGCGAAATACAAGTTAATGTTGAACAGAAAGCCAAGTGCTAAGCCCATCAAAGAAGCGTGAGCAAGCGTGTCACCAAAGTAAGCCATCTTACGCCACACCACGAATGAACCTAGTGGGCCTGCAATTAGTGCAATACCCAAACCCGCCAAAATAGAGGGAAGAAGAAACTCAAGCATTAGTGGTGTCCGTGTTTATGGTTTGAACATTCATGCACGTCGCCTTCGACAGGCTGGCCTGCGAGATCATGATGGTGATGTTCGTGTTGGTGATGATAAAACGCTAGCGTCTCTTGGGTCGCGGTGCCAAAGAGCGCAATATACGAAGGATGGTGTTTGATGTCTGCAGGTGCGCCTGAGCAACAGATGTGGTGGTGTAAACAGATAACATCGTCTGTTTTTGCCATCACTAAATGCAGATCGTGTGAAACCATAAATACGGCACAACCAAAGCGGTGGCGAATGGTGTCAATCAAGTCATACAGGTCTATTTGCCCTTGAACGTCGACGCCTTGAGCCGGTTCATCGAGAACCAGTAGATCTGGTCTTCTTAGCAATGAACGAGCAATGAGCACACGTTGGTTTTCTCCGCCAGATAGCTGGTGCATGTTACTCTTCTGCAGATGTTCAGCACCAACAAGCTTCAATGCTTCAAGGATCTCTTGCTGACTGAAATTGCCAGTGAGTTTTAGAAAACGCTCTACGTTGAGCGGTAGGGAATCATTGAGCTTTAATTTTTGTGGTACATAGCCAATTTTCAGTTTTTTAGCTTTTGTTATTGTGCCTGAAAATTTGGTCTGTAAACCCAGTACCACTTTTACTAATGTCGACTTTCCTGCACCGTTTGGCCCAATCAGGGTGGTGATTCTGCCGCGCTCTAAATTTAGAGAGATGTTGTCTAGAACTTTTCGACCGTCAAATTCGACGCTCACAGAATCTAGTTGGATTAAGTTATCCATGAATAGAACTCATTTGCAATTCGCTAATGTTATAATGTAACATTTACCTCAAGCCTAAGCTACTTTTCTATTATCGAGGGATTATGTCACGTTCATCTTTTATACTTGCTACTTTGCTTTTAGCGCCAAGTGTCGCAAGTGCCAATACTATTCTAACAAGCTTTAAACCAATTCAAATGATTGTGACAGAATTAACGCAAGGCGTTAGTGAGCCGGATGTGTTGATGAACAGCAATGCTTCGCCGCATGATTATGCGCTTAAGCCATCGGATGTCAAAAAAGTTCATAGTGCCGATATGGTCATCTGGTTCGGCCCTGACCTAGAAGCCTTTCTGACTAAGGTGATTGGTTCAAAAGAAAATGTTATCAAGATCAGTGATATTCCCGGAATCAACTTGCGAGAGTTCGGACACGAAGAGCATGACCACGATGCACATGAAGGGCACCACCACGGTAGCCATGACCCGCATTTTTGGTTAGGTATCGAGCAAGTTGAAGTAGCTGCAAAATACATCTCAGCTAAGTTGATTGAATCTGATCCAGACAACGCAATGGCGTACCAAGAGAATCTCGATTCATTCCTGATTGCATTGAAAGAGAAGCAACAGTCTATTCGAGAGCAACTTGCACCCGTGAAAGACAAAGGTTACTACGTTTTTCATGACGCGTATGGTTACTTTGAGCAAGAGTTTGAGCTAAATAACTTAGGTCACTTTACGGTGAGCCCAGAGCGTAAGCCGGGTGCAAAAAGCCTGATCGCTATTAAGAAAACGATAGTACGCGAAAACGTTCAATGTGTGTTTTCTGAGCCTCAATTCACACCTGCTGTGATTGAATCAGTGACGCGCGGAAGTAACGCAAAACAAGGTCAGCTTGACCCTATCGGTTCAACAGTTGAAGTGAAGAGTGGAAGCTATTTCGATTTTCTTCAGCAACTTACAGATAGCTATACAAGTTGCTTAGACGAGAAGTAAGTCATAAACGAGTATTCTTTACTCTACTTTGCTCTCGTTAATTTATGAATCATGCCGCTTTTTGCGGCATTTTCGTGACCGCTAAGATAAAACCTCCTAACAAATAACAAACCTCCTTTCTCCTTTTCTAATTTCCGCTAAAATGGAAAGATAATAATAAGCACAAAAAAACTCAGTTTTTGGTTTAGCAACGATAAGACGTTGTGGTACCCAAAATTTCATGTGTTGTTGCTGTTCAGGATTAAGAGTTGTATCGAATTATCTTCAAAATGTTCATGTTAATGAGCATTTCATTTAGCGTTCTAGCGGTAAATACCTCGCCCTCCGTTTTCTATCCTTTGCCCGCTCAAGCGCAAGGGAATTTCCTTGCGGCTAAAAACTTGTATTTAGGTGCCGGAGGTGGGCTCTGGGTTCATGATGTGCATGGAAAAGTACTCTTTTACGATGGTCGAACTCTATTCCCTCGCAAGGGAAGCTTACTGCAATTTTCTTCGGAAAGAGTCGCCTTTCTGAACGATGAGTTTTGGACATTTTTCGACAATGAGGTCTATCGACATAACCCTGGAATTGGCAACGAATTGGCGTTTAGCCTAAGTCCCGGCGCTGAAATAGCGAATATCGGTGCATCAGGCGATTATATTTGGGTTACTGACGGCAGTAATTTCTATACCTACAACACTCAATCTTTAGAATTCAACACCTACTCTCTACTTAAACTGTACCGATACAATAACAGCAGTGACATTGCGATTAACGACGCTGAGTGGGTACTATCAAAGTGGGTGCTAGCGACCAGTTCTGGCGTTTACCTTTCAGAGAATCAAGAGTTTACCCATGTCACCGCATCAGACAAAAACCATATTGAGACGGTTTATTTTTCGAATGCTCGACGTGAGTTAGTGATCGGTACTTTAAATGGTGCTGTGATTGTTGATCTCGCGAACCCAGACAAAGAGACCATCGTTAAAGGGTCGCATGTTCTCTCGTTGGCCGAAACTTCGGACCAGTATTGGATTGGTACAGAGCACGGCCTTATTAGCTACAACTTTATTACGGGACAAATTACTCGATTCGAACAAGCCGCTAGTCAAGACTTCTCGTTACCGGGTGAGAAAATATATTCGTTGATAAACGATCATGCTGGTGGCATGTGGGTTGCGACAAACAACGGTATCCGATACTTCTCACTGTTCAGCAAAACCTTCTCGAGAACACCCCTAACTGGAATGGGCATGCATTCGAGTAGTGTGGTGATCAACAAAGTACTGCCTGTCAGTGACCAGTTATCTTGGGTCGCGTCTTCAATGGGGCTCTACTTGGTTGATTCTGAAAGTGAAGAGAACCCAATTCGTGTTTACTCTAACCCTGTTAATGATTTTGAGATCTTTGGCTCTTCCATTTGGTTGGCGACCGAACAAGGTATCATCAGTCTAAATACGGAAACACTACAACCCGAAGCCCTTGATTTACCAAGGCCAATTGAGGGAGTGCGTGTTGAAAACCTTGCGCTTCAAGCCGATAACGTTCTTTGGATGACCTCTGGGCAAAACCTCTATTCGTTATCTATCGAAACCATGAAACTGACGAGTTATGGCACTGACTGGTTAGTCGACAAGTTCTTGCCTGCGAAGATCACCGCTCTCAATGTAGGCTTGCTAGGTCGCATCTATATAGGAACGGATCATGGCTTCTACTCGTTCATTGATAAACGAATTAGCTTTAGTCGTTCCAGCGAACGGTTTGGCAAAGTCGTCGATATTGAAAAAGCGAAGGATGGAGCGCAGTGGTTTGCGAGCAGTTATGGCGTGTATCGAATCCCGGATGACAGCTCTATTATTCAAGAAATCACTCTTGTTGAAGACAATATTAGCCCCAACTGCCTGATAAGCGATGACAATGGTGTTTGGTTAGGCTCTTCGAAAGGCATCAGTTATTACGGATTGGATGGGCAACTGCATAAACACATAGGTTCGCCATTTGGTTTGATCACCAATGAACTGGCGGCAGGAGCGTGTGCTCTTTTTTACAGTCAAGATAGCCAACCTTCGAGGCTTGTTTTCGGCTCAAAGTATGGTGTAGTCAGCGCGTTATCTAACGAGTTACTGGTATCAACTACACCTCATAGCCGTGCCTTGTTGAGTAAGATAAGTGTCGACCAACAAACGGTATCACTTGGCGGGAAAACGGCAGAGCTGGATGAGATTCCTTATGGTTCATCGATGGGGTTTAAGCTAGGTATCTTACCAGCAACGTTCGCACCTGCGATGGAATACCGACTGAGCGACGATGAACCTTGGAGTGAGTTTGAAGGGGGCTTGTTAACGCTCGATCATCTTCTTCCAGGGGATTACACACTTGAAGTGAAGCCGGTTAAAGGCTCCCATTATCGCTTTGTGTCAACCAATCAAAGCTTCTCGATTGC
This sequence comes from Vibrio sp. 10N.222.49.C12, assembly GCF_041475025.1. NCBI lineage: Bacteria > Pseudomonadati > Pseudomonadota > Gammaproteobacteria > Vibrionales > Vibrionaceae > Vibrio > Vibrio sp. 10N.222.49.C12. The sequence goes on from NZ_JBFRVF010000019.1 coordinate 5,009, forward strand.
GGAGCCTTGGTATCTGACCAATTGGGCTGCAGCAAGCTCTCTGATATTACTGATTGGCGTTGTGACTATCTTAGTCTTTTGGCGTTCGCGTTATGTCACTTTTGCCAACCGGCACTTAAAAGCGCAAGTTGCACTGAAGACAGACCAATTGAGGCACCAAAGCCGGATATTACTCGCCACTAATCAACAGCTTAAAAAGCAGCTATCCGTGAAGAATACGCTTGTGTCTCACACTGCCAATGAACTCTCTTCTGAAGTGAATCATATTGCTGCGATGCTCCCGAATTGGAATGACGAGCTCGGGAAGTCGCCGATTCTAACCTTGAAAAATGGCTTAGCTCAATTGAGTAATACGCCTCAAGGAGAAGGGCAAGTTTGTTACGATATAATTTTAATCTTAGAGGTGGTACTCAAAGCTTGGCAGGATGACTTAACCAAAGCCGGTATTGAACTGGATATTAAAGTCGAAACAAAACAACGATATGTCTCGTTGCTGTATTTTAATCTCGATATTATCTTCAATAGCTTGGTTGCGAGCATCATCAAGAGAAACTTTAAGTCGCAGAGTATGGTGGTTCTGGTTGAAGAGGTTAAGGAGCATCTTGTTGTGACCATTCGAGATCATGGGATGCCTTTCCCTAAACTGGCATCAAGCATGGGTGACAATACCGGAAAGTCGACCGACCTTAACATCGAAAAGCTGCCGCTATTGATGAATCAGAGCGGTGGTGAGCTTAATGCCTTTGTTTCGGAGTCTCAAAATAAGGTTCAGCTTTCGTGGCCAATTGAGTATCAAGTACTCGACAATCTTGAAGCCAGCACAATTGAACAGATTGAAACCATTAAGCTTGCCGCCTCAACACCAGAGCAACAAAAACTGACAGCGGAACAAGAGTGGAAGAACAGAGTGTCGCAGCTTGTGAGTGAAAACTACGCTGATGCCGAGTTCAGTACTGCAACTGCCGCTAAGTATTTGTTTATGTCTGAGAGAAGCTTACAGAGACGCTTTAAATCGGCTTACAACAAGACCTTCAAAGAGCACTTGAATGAAGTACGTCTAGAGCATGCGTGTGAGCGCTTACTCGCTGGAGAGAAGATCTCTGATGTGGCGTTTGATTCGGGGTTCAATGACCCTTCCTATTTCAGTCAAAGGTTTAAGCACCACTTTGGCATGTCACCATCTAAGTTTGCTGAAAACAACGAAGAGTAGCACGCAGCGGATACTCAGCTAGAACATAAATAAAGATACTTTAGCCTCGACATTCGTGTTGGGGCTTTCTTATGCTTCTACGAGATACGAGATACGAGA
>NZ_JBFRVF010000019.1:7040-11178 GCF_041475025.1 Vibrio sp. 10N.222.49.C12
TACGAGATACGAGATACGAGATAAATGGGGAGTTTAAAAAGGTTGTTGGGATAAAACAAAGGGAAGAAAAAAAATATCGTGGCATAGCCGGGGGGACTATACCACGGGTGCCAACGACACCTTCGCTTGCTGCCGGAGTGATATAGCAAAGCCATATCACCTCTGGAATAAAATTAAAGAGAAGTAGTTTCTCTTCGATGGAGTAACTATACGTCCAGCTACTTATTTTACTTATAAAATTAACGACAGATACCTATGATAAAACCGACATTGTCTCAAGTGATTGATAATTAATGATTTGTTTTTGTTTGGGAGGGTTTGTACTAGTGAGGTTGTTCTCGCTAGTTGTTGAAAGTAACGTTTTTGACGTAAACGTTTTTAACGAAACTTACGAGTATGTATTTTCGAAAACATTGATTTCACACAATAGAATTGTGGGCATGTATGTGTATCATGGCGTTAATAACAATCTTTCTCATTATCAGTCACGAATTGGGTACTTATGAAACTCTCACAACTAGAGCAAGGAAAGGCGGCTTCTATTGTTGCACTAACAGGTTTAACACCAGACGTAAGGAAGAAACTTATGGTCATGGGTATGTTGCCAAAAACCGAGGTGACGCTTATCCGCCGTGCACCTATGGGTGATCCGCTTCAAGTTGAAGTGAGAGGTGTTTCTATCGCCATTCGTGAAAGCATTGCAGAACAAATCGAGGTTATCTAAATGGATTATCAAGTTCTTACCGTTGGTAACCCGAATAGTGGTAAAACAACACTGTTCAACGCACTGACTGGTGCTAAGCAGCACGTTGGTAACTGGGTTGGTGTCACTGTTGAAAAGAAGACGGGTTTATACTCGCACGCTGGTGATCAGTTTCAACTAACGGATTTACCGGGTATCTACGCACTAGACAGTGGTAATGATGCGAACAGCATCGATGAGTCTATCGCGTCTCGCGCTGTTTTAACTCACCCAGCAGATGTGATCATCAATGTTGTCGACGCTAACTGTCTAGAACGAAGCTTATATATGACATTACAGCTGCGTGAGTTGGGTCGCCCAATGATCGTTGTGTTGAACAAAATGGATGTATTAAAGCGCGAACGTCAGGTGATTAACCTTAAAGCACTAGAGAAAGAGCTAGGTTGCCCAGTTCTAAGCTTGTCTGCAAACGATAAAGGTCAAGTGGTTCGCTTTAAAGAGCGTCTGCATAAACTGCTTGTTCAAGGTGTGAGCCTTGACCCTATCTCTATTGATTACGATGCCGCGTTAGAAGCTCTTATCCCTTCTGTTGAGTCACAATTTGATGATGCTGACGTATCTCACCGAGCGCTAGCGATTCGTGCTTTAGAAAATGATTACTTGGTATTGAATGGTTTAGCCCCACAAACTCGCACTCAAATTGATAGCGTGCGTCTTGGTGCCGATTTCGATATTGACCTTGCTGTTGCTGACGCTAAATACACTTTCTTACATGACCTTTGTAAACGTGTTCGTCGCAGCGAAGGCAAACTAAGCCGTAACTTTACAGAGAAAGCAGACCAATTCATTTTGAACAAATGGGTCGGTATTCCTTTCTTCTTCGTTATCATGTACCTAATGTTCATGTTCTCTATCAATATCGGTAGTGCGTTTATCGACTTCTTCGATATTGGTGTTGGAGCAATATTAGTTGATGGTGGACACCACTTATTAGATGGCCATTTACCAGTTTGGTTAGTCACTGTACTTGCTGATGGTATTGGCGGCGGTATCCAAACGGTTGCGACCTTTATTCCTGTTATCGCAGCGCTTTACCTATTCTTAGCGGTACTAGAAAGCTCAGGCTACATGGCTCGTGCTGCATTTGTACTTGATAAAGTGATGCAGAAGATTGGTTTACCGGGTAAAGCATTTGTCCCACTTGTACTGGGCTTTGGTTGTAACGTGCCTTCAATCATGGCAACTCGTACTCTTGACCAAGAGCGCGAACGTAAACTAGCAGCATCAATGGCGCCGTTTATGTCATGTGGTGCTCGTTTACCGGTATACGCACTGTTCGCGGCGGCGTTCTTCCCAGGTGCAGGACAAAACGTAGTATTCGCTCTGTACATCATGGGTATCGTTGCTTCTGTATTTACGGGTTTGTTCCTGAAAAACACGATCTACCCAGGTAGCAGTGATAGCTTAGTGATGGAAATGCCAGATTACGAATTGCCGACAGTGCAAAACGTAATGTTGAAAACTTGGCAGAAGCTGAAGCGTTTCGTACTTGGTGCAGGTAAAACAATCGTGATGGTTGTGGCTATTCTTAGCTTCCTAAACTCTCTAGGTATGGACGGCAGCTTTGGTAACGAAGATAGCGAAAACTCAGTACTGTCTAGAGCAGCTCAAGTTGTAACACCTGTATTCCAACCAATTGGTATTACTGAAGAGAACTGGCCTGCAACGGTTGGTATCATCACAGGTATTTTCGCTAAAGAAGCCGTTGTTGGTACATTAAATAGCCTATATACAACGCCTTCTGATGAAGAAGCAGCTGAGTTTGACTTAGCAGCAAGCCTGCAAGAAGCGGTAATGACGATCCCTGAAAACCTAGCCGGATTGAGCTACTCAGATCCATTAGGTATTGAAGTTGGCGACTTGTCTGACTCTAATTCTGTAGCAGCTGACCAAGAAGTCGATACCTCTATCTTTGGTAACTTGAAAGACAAGTTTGTATCTGGTCATGCGGCATTCGCTTACTTGATTCTTATCCTGCTTTACACGCCTTGTGTGGCCGCGATGGGTGCTTATGTTCGTGAATTTGGTCAGACGTTTGCACGCTTCATCGCGGTTTGGACGATGGCTCTTGGTTACTTTGGTGCGACCTTCTACTACCAAGCAGCAAACTTTGCTGCACATCCGGTGACAAGTGCAGTGTGGATGGTGGCAATTGCTGGTGGTTTTGTGGTGACGTATCGCGTGTTCAAGAAAGTCGGCAGTAAGCAGAAAGCGCTAGAGGTGCAAGTCGTATGATTTTAACTGAACTTCATCAATACATTGATAGCCAAGGTGTTGCGGCTCGTAAAGAACTCGCTGCAAAGTTTGGCATGAGTGAAGATGGCGTCGATGCGATGCTGAGTGTGTGGGTTAAGAAAGGGAAAGTATCTCGCTTGGTCGACACCAACAAGCATGGTCATACAACACGTGTTCGCTACACCATCAGCAAACAAGATGGTTTGTCGCTTAACGTGATGATGTAGTTCTGTCTTCAGACTCTCGTTGAAAAAGGCGAGATTAGAAAATGACAAAGCCGCTTATCTAAGATGAGCGGCTTTTTGTTATGTGTCTTTTCTGAAGTGTTTTGCTTTAAAGCTCAATGAGATGGACTCGAATTATGCTTTCTTGAAGATAGAGCTCAGTGACAGAACGTTTTGGATACGAGTCAGGATAGCGGCTTGATCTTCTTCACTGCGCTGTTCGCCTTTTGTATTACCCCATACTGGGCCGGGCCAAGCAATGTCGTCTTTGAAGCGTGCAATATGGTGGATGTGCAGTTGTGGCACCATATTACCCAGCGCACCAAGGTTCAATTTGTCTGGTTGGAACGTTGCTTCTAATGCTTGGCTTACCGCCTGAGATTCATGTAGGAACTGCTGTTGCTCTTTCATTGGTAAGTGGTGCAACTCTTTTAGGTTGGCACGTTTTGGTACCAAGATAACCCAAGGCACTGCGTTATCTTTGTGTAGCAGGGCTAAGCTCAGTGGAAATTCGCCGATAAGTGTGGTGTCTTTCGCAAGTTGCGGGTGAAGTTCGAAGCTCATGATATTTCCAATTAATTGTTTTACATGAGTATAAGGTCGGAGTTTGAATGTGGCTAGGGCTTACGTTCTCAATAAGCAGATTCCCTATCACGTTCGTCCCTCACTGTAGGGAATGATGGTGAGAAGAGGGATAACGATTTGGTGTGGTTTGATGGCGCATCATTGATGTTGTCTTGGATTCACTACACCTATTCTCGTCATCTCCTAGAGCGACGAATGAGCGTAATAGGAGATCTCTTGCTGTGTAGGTTAGCTAATCGCTTAAATAATCGAGTAAACAAACCTCCAGACAAAAAAAAGGTTGACGCTTTCACGTCAACCTTTCTAATTTTCTCGAATCTCGAATCTCGAA
>NZ_JBFRVF010000019.1:11960-111190 GCF_041475025.1 Vibrio sp. 10N.222.49.C12
CGAATCTCGAATCTCGAATCGCTTACATGCGCTCTAGAGTGTCGATACCTAGAAGCGATAGACCTTGCTTGATCGTCTTCGCTGTTAGTGCAGCAAGCTTCAGACGGCTCTGCTTAACAGCTTTGTCTTCAGCAACTAGGATAGGGCAAGCTTCGTAGAAGCTAGAGAATTGACCAGCTAGTTCGAATAGGTAGCTACACATGATGTGTGGTTGACCTTCACGAGCAACAGACTGTACTGCTTCTTCAAACTGTAGAAGTTTCGCGATAAGCGCTTTCTCTTTCTCTTCAGTGATTTTGATTTCACCTTCAAGCGAGTCCATAGAAATGCCAGCTTTAGCAAATACAGAAGCAACACGAGTGTATGCGTACTGCATGTATGGTGCTGTGTTGCCTTCGAATGCAAGCATGTTGTCCCAATCGAACACGTAGTCAGTAGTGCGGTGCTTAGAAAGGTCTGCGTACTTAACCGCTGCCATAGCAACAGTGTTCGCGATCGCTTTCTTCTCGTCTTCTGCTAGTTCTGGGTTCTTAGATTCGATTAGCTGCGCTGCACGAACTTCGGCTTCATCAAGAAGATCAGCAAGACGAACAGTACCGCCTGCACGAGTCTTGAATGGTTTACCGTCTTTACCTAGCATCATGCCGAATGCGTGGTGCTCAAGAGAAACAGATTCTGGGATGTAACCTGCTTTACGAACGATAGTCCAAGCTTGCATTAGGTGCTGGTGTTGACGTGAGTCGATGAAGTAAAGAACGCGGTCTGCGCCTAGTTCTTCAAAACGGTATTTTGCACAAGCAATGTCGGTTGTTGTGTAAAGGAAGCCGCCGTCGCGTTTCTGGATGATAACGCCCATTGGGTCACCATCTTTGTTTTTGTATTCGTCTAGGAATACAACTTGTGCGCCGTCATCTTCTTTAGCAAGACCTTGCTCTTTCAGATCCGCAACAATAGTTGGAAGCATGTGGTTGTACATGCTTTCGCCCATTACGTCATCACGTGTTAGAGACACGTTTAGACGATCGTAGTTGCGTTGGTTTTGAATCATTGTTACGTCAACAAGCTTCTTCCACATCTCTGCGCAGAACTCGTCGCCGCTTTGCAGTTTAACAACGTAGCCACGTGCTTTAACTGCGAACTCTTCGTCTTCATCGTAGAGCTTTTTAGATTCACGGTAGAAGCCTTCAAGGTCAGCAAGTTCCATTGAAACTTCACCAGACTCAGCCTGAACGCGCTCAAGGTTTGCGATAAGCATACCGAATTGAGTACCCCAGTCACCGATGTGGTTAGCGCGGATAACGTTGTGGCCTAGAAATTCTAGAGTACGAACTACTGCATCACCGATGATAGTTGAACGTAGGTGACCAACGTGCATTTCTTTAGCAACGTTTGGCGCAGAGTAATCCGCAACAATAGTTTGCGTTTCAGCAACGGCAACACCAAGGCGAGAGTCAGCCAATGCTGCGTCTGCTTGTTTGGCTAGGAAAGCTTCATCTAGGAAGATGTTTAGGAAACCCGGACCTGCGATTTCAACTTTAGACGCGATACCGTCTAGGTTTAGAACGTCCAATACTTTTTGAGCAAATTCTCGTGGGTTAGTGCCTAGTCGTTTAGCAACGCCCATAACGCCGTTTGCTTGGTAGTCACCAAACTGTGGTTTTGCAGATTGACGAACAGCAGCAGGAGAGCCTGCAGGTGCGCCAGCGGCTTCTAGAGCCTGAGATACTTTGTCATTAATAAGTGCTTGGATATTCACACGCGTTTCCTTCAATTCAAGGATGATAAGAGTGGCCGTTAATTCTTGGTCATTAAATTGGTTAATTATGCTTCTAGTTAACGATTTAATGCCAAAATCAGCAGCAGACTCTGTTTAAGTTCACAGAAATGGCGGTAATCATACCAATTTTGTGCGGTTTCTTATAGGTCGAATTGATAGAAAATTAACATTTCCTGAGTGGTTTTTGACAATCGACTTTTAGCAAGACGCGTTTGCATGTTTAAGGAGCGAAAAGAACATAGTTATTGAGTGTTTTTTGTAAAAGCAACGCTTGTTGCAAAAGGCAAAACTGATAACATGCAGCCATTATTTGGAGAACACAGACAATGATGATGAGCCTGAAGCAAGCTGAACTAGAACCACAACAAATGATCGCCCGCCTTGATACTTTTATGGCAAAAATCGAGAGCCTAGGAAATACATTAGGTTTGGATTTAAGCTTTGCTCAAGCGGATCATATTGCGCTGCGAATCAATGACACTGAGCTAGCGAAATCTGCCCATCAAGCGTGGTCTGAGTACGGCTCTATGATTTCTGAGGCGATGATTAATGGTCGTCCAATTGTGGTGTTGGCTTTCGATGAACCCTTGCAAAGCCTTGGCTGGAAAATTGAATGTTTGGAGCTGCCATATCCAGCAGAAGGTAAGATTTACCCAAGCCAAGATTGGGAACATGTAGAGTTTGTGATTCCTTCTCATGCCCAAACAGCTGATGAGTATCTAGCGGATCTTAAAGAAACTTACCCGCAGTTCGCTGCTAACTTTGAAACGCTGGGTGAGCAAGGCGTTAAGATCAAACTCTCTAGCCCGAAAGGCGAGGGTGAACGCTTGAATAACCCAACAGTGGCTTTTAAACATCAAGGGATTTGCATCAAGCTGCATCCACACTCTTTGAAGAAGATTGTGGAATCAGAACAGGCTTAATTTGAATAGAGAGTTGCTAGGAAAGAGATTCCTGATCTCGCCTTGGCTCGTCGGAATGACGGGGTGTTCGATGAAATTTTCCAGAGTCTATCTTTGGATAGTGACAGACTGAGCGTTCGAGAGCGTATGTTAGAGCCTATAGCTCGAAGGTTCATCACCGAGTTCGTCATTCCCGATAGCGACGAAGGAGCGTAGTCGGGAATCTCTCAAAGCGAGTCTGATCATCAGATACAAAAAACGCGCGATGGGCTTTCCCTATTGCGCGTTTTTTATTGGGTTCTAACTGGAAGTCTTACCGGAAATCGAATATCCGATTTACAGAATTACAGTCTTGTTGCCGTAAACAAACACATGATCATTGATCACCTTGTTTAACGCCTTACTTAATACATTCTTCTCTACGTCACGACCGGCTTGTGCCATGTCTTTCGCGCTGAAGTTGTGATCCACAGGGATAACATCTTGCTTGATGATTGGACCTTCATCCAAATCATTCGTCACAAAGTGTGCCGTTGCGCCAATGATCTTCACGCCGCGCTCATACGCTTGTTGGTATGGCTTCGCGCCAATAAATGCTGGCAAGAAGCTGTGGTGGATATTGATGATCTTGTGGTGGTATTTTTCAACAAAACCTGGTGTCAGCACTCGCATGTACTTAGCCAAAACAAGGTAATCCGCCTCGTACTGGTCAATCACTTCTAGCATCTTTTTCTCATGTTCTTCACGGTTTAGCCCTTCGTGAGAAACATGGTGGTAAGGGATGTCAAAACGCTCGGTTAGGCTTTGTAGAATGTCGTAGTTACCGACAACGGCCGCAATTTCAACGTCTAAGCTGCCATCGAAGTTCTTCATTAGAATGTCGCCAAGGCAGTGTGCTTCCTTGGTCACGAGTATCACAACACGCTTGCGAGACGAATCAACAAGCTTACGTTTCGTATTTGGTGGCAGGGCTTGGTCTAAATCGGCAAGCAAGGTTTCATCATTGAAATAGCCTTCCAGCTCGGTGCGCATAAAGAAGTGGCCACTTGTGTTATCTACGAACTCATTGTTGTGAATAATATTGAGTTGGTGCTTATAACAAATATTGGTGATCTTAGAGATGAGGCCCGGGGCATCAGTACAATGTGTTAGTAAAGTTTTTCTTTCCATTTGCATCTTACTTCCATGAAATGTTGCACTTATTATATGAAATAGGGATTCTTCAAATTTAATGCAGGCCGTCGAACGGTGAACTGAGCCGCAATATCACCGTTATAATTAATCTATTATCAAGTTGGTTTCAACAAATTCTGCTGCTGATTTATCGCTTTGATAAATTGTTTGATATAGAAATATCAGTTTTTAGATAGAAAAACAGGCAGAAGCTTCATTTTTAAAAGTTTTGACCGTAGTACGCATTTGAACTTCAACCGAGGCATTTACGCCTTGGCCAAAAATAGAGGTGATACTTATGGATAAAGAGTTACTAGCCAAAAAACTGTACTGCAAGCGAGTGAATTCATTGGCGAGAGGTACCGAATTAGATGGTCATGTTCTAGATGAAATGTGGGAAAGTAAGACCTCACCAACCGATGCAGCGAAAGCCATACAGCCTGGTGATAACCATTTTGAAGGTGCTCCTTGGCTATCACGTTATCTCAGTCGAAAATAAAAACGATTCTCTAATTCCTACTTCTTCAATTCTTACCTTCAAGGTAACTTAAGCCACGTCAAGCCAAACCAAACACCTCCGGTGCGAAGTCATTCTTGATTCGCGCCGGCTCACTAAACCTGCCATAATTCTCCTTCTCTTTTTCTAAACTTCGTACTCTATGATATCTAAAACGTTTTCTGCTGATGGCGCTCTGGGCAAAGCTATCCCTGGGTTTCAACCAAGACAAGCTCAGTTAGACATGGCTGAAGCGGTTTCACAAGCTATTGAAAATCAAAGCCAGTTGGTTGTTGAGGCTGGAACAGGTACTGGTAAGACGTTTGCTTACCTAGTGCCTGCGCTGCTTAGTGGCAAGAAAACCATCATTAGTACGGGGTCTAAAAACCTTCAAGAACAGCTGTTTCACCGAGATTTACCCTTGATGGTCGATGCGCTTGGCTTTTATGGTCAAGTTGCGTTGCTCAAAGGACGTTCAAACTACTTGTGTTTGGACAGACTCAGCCGCCAAATGATCGAGAGTCATGGTGCTCATACCGATCCAACGCTGCTGGCTCAGTTAGTCAAAGTTCGTAGTTGGTCGTCATCCACTCAAACGGGTGATTTAGGCGATTGTGATGATATCGCTGAAGACAGCCCGGTTATTCCAACCATTACCTCGACCAATGATAATTGCTTGGGTAAAGAGTGCCCAAGCTATACCGATTGCTTTGTGCTTAAAGCGCGTAAAAAAGCGATGGATTCCGATGTGGTGGTCGTAAACCACCACCTTTTCCTAGCTGATTTGGCGATCAAAGAAACCGGATTTGGCGAATTGATACCTGAAGCTGACGTGTTTATTTTCGATGAAGCACATCAACTTCCTGACATCGCCAGCCAGTACTTCGGACAATCGGTTTCCAGTCGACAGATCCAAGAGTTAGCCAAAGACATTGAAATTGCTTACCGAACTGAAGCCAAAGACATGCGTCAGCTACAGAAAGTAGGGGATAGGCTCGTTCAATCGTCAGCCGATCTGCGTATTGTGCTTGGTGATACCGGCTTTCGTGGTAACTGGCGCGAAGCTTTGAAATCCGAGTCGATTGCACGCGAGTTAGTTCGTTTGCAAGATGCTCTGCAACTTGCTGTTGATGTATTGAAGTTAGCACTTGGGCGAAGCCAGTTGTTAGATACCGCTTTCGAACGCGCAAATATGATTAAGTCGCGTATCGAACGTGTGTGCGATGTGTCGATCACTGGCTATTCGTATTGGTATGACACTACACCGCGCCACTTTGCTCTGCATATCACACCGCTTTCTGTCGCCGATAAATTCCACGAACAGATTGAGCTGAAGCCGGGCGCATGGGTGTTTACCTCAGCAACCTTGGCGGTGTCGGATGATTTCGAACACTTTACTTCTCGATTAGGGTTAAAACCGTCGGCACAGTTTTCACTGCCGAGCCCGTTTGATTATCCGAATCAAGCGCGCTTATGTGTGCCTCGTTATCTTCCAGAACCGAATAGCCCCGGTCTCGCGGATAAGCTAGTAAGAATGCTGACTCCTGTGATTGAGCAAAACCAAGGCCGCTGTTTCTTCTTGTGTACTTCACACAGCATGATGAAAGAGTTGGGGGAGCGATTCCGTGAAACCCTCTCGGTTCCCGTTCTATTGCAAGGTGAGACAAGTAAGCAAAAAACCTTAGCCGAATTCATGGAATTAGGTAACGCATTGCTGGTGGCTACAGGTGCTTTCTGGGAGGGGATAGATGTTAGGGGCGACGCATTAAGCTGTGTTATCATCGATAAATTGCCCTTTACAGCCCCTGATGACCCTTTACTTAAGGCTCGAATCGAGGACTGTAAGCTAAAAGGGGGTGATCCTTTTGCACAAGTACAGTTGCCAGACGCTGTGATTACCTTGAAACAAGGTGTCGGCCGATTGATACGTGACAAGCGCGATAATGGTGCTTTGATTATTTGCGATAACCGATTGGTGACTCGCGATTACGGTGGCATATTTTTGGCGAGTTTACCGCCTATCCCTCGTACACGTGACTTAGGGGTCATTAAAGAATTCTTAGCTAAAGACCATTCAACCGCTGCTGAGTAATTGGCATTGTTGAGTTTAGCCATTATTTTTAGATTAGATAACGAATATTTGAGACACAAATGAGCGCGAAAATTCTTGCAGTAGATACCGCAACTGAAAACTGTTCAGTTGCATTAGTAATTGGTGACCAGGTGTTCGCACGTAGCGAAGAGGCTCCTCGAGACCATACAAAAAAAATTCTACCTATGGTTGATGAAGTACTGAAAGAAGCGAATGTCGCTTTAACCGATATTGATGCTATCGCGTTTGGCCAAGGTCCAGGCAGTTTCACGGGTGTACGTATTGGTATTGGTATTGCTCAAGGCTTGGCTTTTGGTGCGGATTTACCGATGATCGGTGTCTCTACACTGGCTGCGATGGCGCAAGGCAGCTACCGTAAATTTGGTGAAACTCATGTTGCGACAGCGATTGATGCGCGTATGAGTGAAGTGTACTGGGCTCGCTACAGCCGTGAAGAAGATGGTCGTTGGACTGCGGTTGATGCAGAGTGTGTTACACCACCGAGTGAGTTGGCAGCGCAGCTTGAAGCGGACTCTGAAACATGGGCAAAAGTCGGTACAGGTTGGGAAGCGTACGCAGAACATATGGATACTCTAGCGATCAACACCAAAGCATGTGAAGTGCTATTCCCAGAAGCTCAAGATATGGCGTTCCTTGCTCAATTTGCTTACGCAGAAGGTAAAGCGGTTGCAGCAGAAGAATCTGAGCCAGTTTATCTTCGTGACAAAGTGACTTGGAAGAAACTGCCAGGTCGCGAATAATTTTTACAAGGTTCTGATGCAAATTAGGTCTAAATGCGTATTATTTAGATTTGAGAGGGCAGATATTTAGTCATGGTATCAATTAACAACTTACCTCCTTCTTCGATAGGCAGCACGTCTAAGCCGAATCGAATTAAAAAGAAGGAGCAGGCAAAAAAATCTGATGCTAGCACTGCGGTTGGGCAACCGACTAAGGTCGCTAATGCTGTTTCTCACTCTATTCGTCAAGTTAAAGAGTCTGAACTACACAAGGCTCAAATCCAGTATGATCTTCCAGAAGGCCGAGGACGTAAGGCTATGGAAGAGTATATGGATGTAATGAATCAGGCGAAGAAAGAAGAACTTGCAAAGCTTATCGGTGTCGATATCTACATCTAGAGCTTCTTATTAATGCCTGTTTAAGGACCAGAACCATGTCAAATTATCTCTCTAAATTACGCTTAATAGCCCTTTCTCTTGGTGTCTTGGTACTTGCCGGGTGTTCATCACTTCCTAGCGAACTTGAAGCAAAATCAGAGCCTGTAATTAGTGATTACCAACAGTGGGTCGACCAACTACCGGAGGCGAAAAGTGTTCGATTGGGTGGCGTCATCTCTAAAGTAACCAACTTGAAAGATAAGACTCGAATCGAAGTTGCTAATATGCCGATTTCGAGTAGCGGTAAGCCAGATCTAGACGCAGAGCCAAGCGGACGTTTTGTTGGTTATATTGAAGGGTACGTTGAGCCTCTAAGCTTTGCAGAAGGTCGTCTGATTACTTTGGTTGGTCAGTCAAGCGGGAGTGAAGATGGAAAAATAGGGGAATACCCTTACACCTTCCCTGTAATGAAAGTGGACAACCAACGACTGTGGAACATCACTGAGCGTGTTGTTGTTAACGATTTTGCACCAACCTACTACTCGTGCAGAAGTTTACATTGTCGCAGTTTTCAAACGATGCCAAGACAAGGTCGAGTGATACAGGACGTAGAGTAATTAACTTTTTAGACGTTGATTGCGCAAACAGATGGAACTAAGTGTTTGATGATTGAAAAGTCATACTCCCTTGCGAGCGGGACGCTTGCAACACAACAGATTGGCAACCCACAAACGACCGCAACGACGGTCGTTTTTATTCATGGGTGGTTGGATAATTCGTCCAGCTTTAATCCGGTTATGCAGCAAGTCGCCAAGTTTGCGCCCAATGCTCACCTTGTTGCTATCGATCTCTTCGGACACGGCTTCTCGTCGCACAAATCGGGAAGTTACTACCCATTTCATGATTATATTGATGACTTGCATCAGTTGGTGACTAAATTATCGCCAAACAGACTGGTACTGGTAGGACATTCACTTGGTGCATTGATCGCAAGTTGCTATAGTGCCGCCTTTCCTGAAAAGGTGTCAGGATTAATTCAAATTGAAGGTCACGGACCTCTTTCAGAAGCTCCCCAAGAAACGGTTTCTCGCTTGAGAGATGGGGTACTCAGTCGTCTTCGACAGCGAAGAAAGCCTTCACGTCCTCTGGCAAGCCTTGAGGATGCTATTAAGCTGAGAGCTCACGCCAATCAAATCAATGCTGAATTAATTGCTCCTATTGTCGAGCGAGGAATTGTCGAGTTAGATAACTCTTGGCAATGGCGATGCGACCCTAACCTAAAATGTGACTCGTTATATCGAATGTCACAGGCGCACGCTGAAGCGATCATGGCGGCTATTGAATGCCCTCAATTAATAGTTTTAGGAAATGATGGATTCCGACATTTGCAGCATAATCGCTACAAATCAGCCCATAGTCCTCTAAATATAGAGACTGTTCCTGGTGGACATCATTGTCATTTAGAGAGCCCAGAGCTAGTTTCAGAGCTAATTCTTGGTGTAGTTAACAAAATTTAAACAAGTGTTTGAGCCTTTTAGTGCTCATGCACTAAAGCTGTGCTGTAATACCGCAATGATAAAAAGCGGCGAAGCAGTCGTCAGCTGATAAACGAGGAGTAACATCGTGGATAAACCTTGGCTTTCACGTTATCCAAGTGACGTACCAGAAACGATCAACCCAGATCAGTACCCATCTCTTGTAGAAATGTTTGAACAGTCGGTACAGAAGTACGCGGACCAACCTGCATTCGAGAACATGGGCTCGATTATGACATTCCGTAAGCTTGAAGAGCGCAGCCGTGCTTTTGCCGCTTACCTACAGAATGACTTGAAACTGAAGAAGGGCGATCGCGTCGCGCTAATGATGCCAAACCTACTGCAATACCCAATTGCACTATTTGGTGTATTGCGTGCAGGTATGATTGCAGTGAACGTCAACCCACTGTACACACCTCGTGAGCTTGAACATCAACTGAACGATTCTGGTGCAAAGGCGATTGTTATCGTATCTAACTTTGCGAGCACGCTAGAGAAAGTCGTTGATAACACGCCGGTTAAACACGTTGTTCTAACTAGCCTAGGGCAAATGCTGCCACGCGCGAAAGGGACAATTGTCGACTTTGTAGTGAAATACGTAAAAGGCATGGTGCCTAAGTATGATCTGCCGGGTGCTATCTCATTCAGAAAAGCGCTGCACAAAGGTCGTCGTCTTCAATATGTGAAACCGTTCATGGCGGGTGATGACATCGCGTTCCTACAGTACACTGGTGGTACAACAGGTGTAGCGAAGGGCGCAATCCTAACGCACCGCAATATGATTGCGAACGTACTTCAAGCGAAAGGGGCTTACGGTCCTGTTCTGCAAGAAGGCCGCGAGTTGGTTGTAACGGCATTACCGCTTTACCACGTATTTGCACTGACGGTGAACTGCTTACTGTTTGTTGAGATGGGTGGTCGTAACCTTCTAATTACTAACCCTCGTGACATTCCTGGCTTTATTAAAGAGCTGCAAAAGGTTCCGTTTACCGCAATTACCGGCGTAAACACCTTGTTTAATGCGCTAGTTAATAACGAAGATTTCCACGAGTTGGATTTCAGTAACCTACGCCTATCTGTTGGCGGCGGCATGGCGGTTCAACGCGCTGTTGCTGAGCAATGGAAGAAAGCGACAGGCATTCACCTATTGGAAGGCTATGGCTTAACTGAGTGTTCACCACTGGTAACGGGTAACCCATACGACCTGAAAGACTACACAGGTGCTATCGGCCTACCAGTACCATCGACAGAAGTTCGTATTGTTGATGATGAAGGTAAGGTTATTGCTAATGACCAAGTAGGCGAGCTACAAGTTCGTGGCCCTCAAGTGATGCAAGGTTACTGGCAGCGCCCTGAAGCGACCAAAGAAGTGATCGATCAAGACGGTTGGTTATCGACAGGTGACATCGTTAAGTTTGATGACGAAGGCTTGTTGTACATCGTTGACCGTAAGAAGGACATGATTCTTGTATCAGGCTTCAACGTCTACCCGAACGAGATTGAAGACGTTGTGGCTCTGCATGGTAAAGTGCTTGAAGTAGCAGCTATCGGTCAACCTCATGAAGTGTCTGGTGAATTGGTTAAGATCTACGTTGTGAAGCGTGACCCTAGCCTGACCAAAGAAGACATTATCGCGCACTGTCGTGAGCACTTAACGGGTTACAAAATCCCTAAATTAGTCGAGTTCAGAGATGATCTTCCAAAGACTAACGTAGGTAAGATCTTACGCCGCGTACTGCGTGAAGAAAACGATGCAGAACTTGCGAAACGCGCTAGCGAATAATTAGCCCGTTTGCGCGAAAGTACTGCACCAAAACCATTGAGGCGCTTAATCTAAGCGAGCGCTGAAAAATGGTGTTAGAATGCCGACAGTTAATGTCGGCATTTTTGTATCCGGCGATCAAATAGAAACCTGTGAGAGTTTTTGTGGATTATCAAATCATTACCCAATTGAAAGACCTTGAGCGAGTTTGCCAACAAGCACGTGAAGCCGATGTCGTTATGCTTGATACGGAGTTCGTTCGTACTAGAACCTATTACCCTCAATTAGGCTTGATTCAGTTATTTGATGGTGAAACGCTGTCACTGATTGACCCTATTGCTCTTGATGACATGACACCGTTCGTTACCTTGTTGAAAGACGCATCAGTATTGAAAGTGCTGCACGCGTGCGGTGAAGATTTGGAAGTGTTCCAAAACGCATTTGGCTGTACACCAACACCAATGGTTGATACACAGATCATGGCGGCTTTCTTAGGTCATGGTTTATCAACGGGCTTTGCTGCTCTGGTTTCAGAGTTTGTCGGTGTCGATCTCGATAAGAGTGAATCTCGCACAGACTGGCTAGCGCGTCCGCTTTCTCAAAAACAATTGGACTACGCAGCAGCAGACGTGCATTACCTAATGCCAATGTACAACAAGCTTCTAGAAAAAGTGATGGAAGCTGGCTGGTGGGAAGCGGCTCAGCAAGAGTCTGATTTACAAGTTGCCAAGCGCATTCGTAAAGTAAACCCAGATACAGCCTACCTTGATATTAAAGGGGCGTGGCAGCTTAAACCTAAGCAATTAGCGATCTTACGACCTCTAGCAACTTGGCGTCTAAAAGAAGCAATCAAGCGCGATTTAGCGCTGAACTTTGTCTTCAAAGAACAAGACCTATGGGCTGTGGCGCGTTTTGCGATGAAAGATCCCAAGCACATGGAGCAAGAGGGTTTTGATTACCGCTCTGTGCGTCGCCATGGTGCGAAGATCAGCTCAATCGTAAAGTTAGCGGAACATACACCAGAAGAAGAGTACCCAGCACCAGTAGAACGTCTAATGGACTTCCCTGGCTACAAGCAACTCTTCAAAGTGCTGAAAGATGAAGTGAAAACAGCATCACAACACAGTGGTTTGGCGACGGAATTCTTGGCATCGAAGAAGCAACTTAACCAAATGTTAAGCTGGGTGTGGAAGCACGATCGTAACCCAGAAAAGCTGCCTGATGTTATGCAAGGCTGGCGTTTAGATGTGGTTGGCGAAAAGCTGAGTAAAGCGATCAAATAACCGCTTGCTGCTTTAAAGCCTAACTTAGTTACAGTTATAAACTGCACATACAAAAAAGAGAGCCTAGGCTCTCTTTTTTATTCAATCAATACAAGCAAGTGTATTACCTGCCAATCTTGTTCAGAAAGATTATCGATCTTCTTCTGGAAGCTTAACATTCAACTCTAACACTGAGATGTCGTCATCTTTGTGTTCAAAAGTCAGATCAACCATTGATGGATCGACCTCAACGTACTTGGCAATACACTTCAAGATGTCTTCTTTTAGTTGCGGCAGGTAAGACGGCGCTGGGTCGTCATGGCTGCGTCGTTCGGCAACAATGATCTGCAAACGTTCTTTGGCTAGGTTTGCGGTTGTCTTTTTCTGTGGTCTAAAAAACTCTAATAATGACATTGTGCATTAGCCCCCGAACAGTCGTTTGAAGATGCCTTTCTTCTGTTCCGTTAAGAAGCGGAAGTCAACTTGGCTACCCAGTAGTCGCTCTACAGTATCATTGTAAGCCATACCTGCGTCGGTTGCTTCGTCAAAGATAACTGGAACACCCTTGTTCGATGCGTTCAGTACCGCTTGGCTCTCTGGAATTACACCCAGTAGAGAGATGTGCAGGATTTCTTCAACGTCTTCAACACTGAGCATCTCACCTTGAGTTACACGTGCTGGGTTGTAGCGAGTCAATAGAAGGTGTGTTTTCACTGGCTCTAAGCCGTCTTCAGAACGACGAGATTTAGAGTCAAGAATACCTAGAATACGGTCTGAATCGCGTACTGAAGAGACTTCTGGGTTGGTGGTTACAATCGCTTCATCAGCGAAGTACAACGCCATAAGAGCGCCTTGTTCGATACCCGCAGGAGAATCACAGATGATGAAATCAAAGCCCATTTCATCCAGTTCATCAAATACACGACGAACACCATCTTTTGTTAGTGCGTCTTTATCACGAGTTTGAGAAGCAGGAAGAATGAACAGGTTCTCTGTGCGCTTGTCTTTGATCATCGCTTGGTTCAGCGTCGCTTCACCATTGATAACATTAACGAAGTCGTACACAACACGACGCTCACAACCCATGATTAAATCTAGGTTACGCAGACCGATATCAAAGTCGATAACTGCGGTTTTCTTTCCTTTTAAAGCCAGACCCGAGGCAATAGCTGCACTGGAGGTCGTTTTGCCTACCCCGCCTTTACCTGACGTTACAACGATAATGCGTGCCATTCTGTTTTCCTTTTATTTCTCTTATATTGCGAGGACATCAACGTGTAATACATCGTTTGCCATACTGAACATGGTTTTCTTCTGCCAGTACTCGCTTTCAATTTGATCGCTGAGCCAGTAATTTCCAGCAATGGAAACCAGCTCGGCTTGTAAGTCATTACAAATTATTTTTGCTTCAGTTTGACCACTTGCACCTGCAATCGCACGGCCGCGTAAAGTGCCATGAATATGGATGCTGCCATCGGCAATCACTTCCGCGCCTGCACTCACATGGCTGAGTATCAATAGATCGCCATCTTTCGCATAAACCTGCTGACCAGAACGAATAGGGGTTCTAATCACTTTGATTGGTGCCATTTTCGCTGGAGCTTGAGATGGCGACTTGCTTGCCGTCATCACTGCAAAACCGGCTTCTTTAGCGAGGTTTTGCATTCGCTTATCAGAACAGCCTGCCACACCAACCGGGATCATACCCGCTTGAGATATACCATTTTTAAGTTGCACAAAATCGATATCGCCCGCGACTTTACTGATGTTGATAACAACAGGTGCGGCAGCGAAAAACGTAGGTGCTTGGTCTACTTTCTCTTGAAGAAAAGAGACTGCATTTTCGACTTGATCATCGGATAAGTGCAAAACAGATAGCGTAAAGCTGCTACCTTTTAGATCTGGGTTACTAGACATCGAAAAACTACAGGACCTCAATAGCGGATTAGTACAATTTCTTTATCAATAAAATAAAGGGCATTGCCTGAAACTAGGTTTATCATGTTATATTCCCAAACCAAGCACAGCAAGTAATCTTGTTGTCAAATGGACGTTTTGTTCCCAATATTTCCCTAACATAAACTATTGATCTCGCAAGTGAGAGTTTTGTAGTCATAATCAATTAAAAGGTTTGTCATGCTGTGTTCTATATATAAAAGCTCAAAGAAAGAAGGAACATACCTTTATATCCCTAAGAAGGATGATTTTTCACAAGTTCCTGACGCATTGATGCAAATGTTTGGTAAACCTAGTTTTGTAATGGTAATTAAAATGGATGGCCGTAAACTGGCTCAAGTAAACATCGAAAAAGTGAAAGAATCACTGAATACCGATGGTTTCTTTTTACAGGTTCCGCCACCACCAGTTAACGAACTTGAGCTTCATAAAGAGCGTAAAGCTCAACAGAAATCTCAAGACGAAGAGTGATAGCCACCTCAATTCAAGGAGGAATGATCGTTGAGTAAATTTTCGAAAACCATATTGGCTGTGTCGGCATTACTATTGGTTAATAGCTTGACCATTAGCTCAGTGCACGCTGAAGAATTGAGCTTCGAACAATATGTAGAAAAACTAAAGCAACAAGGCCGTGAAGAAGGCATCTCTGAAACGATCATTGATGAAGCCTTTGATGGTGTAACGTTTAAGCCAAGAGCGGTGAAAGCCGACAAGAATCAACCTGAGAAAAAACTGACTCTGGATGAATACATTCCACGAGCAGTGCCTGATTGGAAAGTGAAGCAAGCCAGATCACTTTATAAGAAGCATTACACAGCGCTAAAGCGTATTGGTGATGAATATGGTGTTCAACCAAGATTCATTGTCGCGCTATGGGGTGTTGAGAGTAACTTTGGTAAGTTCACTGGTAACTACAGTGTTATCGATGCGCTAACGACCATGGCTTACGAAGGACGCAGAGAAGCGTTTTTCCGCAGCGAAGCGATGGCGGCGTTGAAGATTCTTGATCAAGGCCATATTGCACCAAAAGAGATGAAAGGCTCTTGGGCGGGCG
This sequence comes from Vibrio sp. 10N.222.49.C12, assembly GCF_041475025.1. Classification (NCBI taxonomy): domain Bacteria; kingdom Pseudomonadati; phylum Pseudomonadota; class Gammaproteobacteria; order Vibrionales; family Vibrionaceae; genus Vibrio; species Vibrio sp. 10N.222.49.C12. The sequence continues at coordinate 27,088 of NZ_JBFRVF010000019.1, forward strand.
CAATGGGTCAGCCTCAATTTATGCCAAGCTCATTCTTAGCATATGCGGCTGATGGTAATGGCGACGGTAAGAAAGACATTTGGGGCACTGAAGAAGACGTATTTGCTTCAGCGGCAAATTATCTCAGCCAATCAGGATGGGATGACAAATATACTTGGGGTCGTCAGGTTCATGTTCCGTCAACTGTGTCGATCGATTTACAAGGTCGAGACGAAGACAAAGCGAAATACTTAAAAGAGTGGTCTGAACTCGGTATTAAACGCTATGACGATCGCCCACTGCCAACACTTGATGAAGACATTAAAGCTTGGTTAATCATGCCGGATGATGAAACCGGACGTTCGTACCTCATTTATAACAACTACAATGTGTTAATGAAGTGGAATCGTTCTTACTACTTTGCTTTGGCAGTAAGCCACCTAGCCGACAGAATTAAGTTTGATTAACAGACCTAAGTCGCTTTGAATAGCATTTGGCCTATCATAGGCAGAACGAACTAAAGGACTCTTCGGAGTCCTTTTTGATTTTATATTTCAGAGATTTAATAAGGTGATCTTGTGCTAACAGATAGGGCTGCACAGATGGTGATATTCCATGCGCTGATCAAGCACGAAGGCTTTACCAGTGCTGCAAAAAGCTTGAACGTTTCGGTGTCTCATATCAGTAAGCAAGTCGCTTTGCTTGAAGACTCAATCGGCATCAAGTTGGTACAACGAACCACACGAAGCCTCACGCTGACTGAAGCGGGAGACGTGTTCTATCAACATTGTGAGCAGCTGTTTAACACAGTGAAAGCAGCTCAGATGGATATGGATAGCCAGCGCGATGATATCTCTGGAATACTACGCGTCGGTTTGTCGCAGTCATTTGGTACACTCCATATCATTCCGGCGATTGATCAACTCAGACAGCTTTATCCTCAGTTGAGAATCGAGGTCCACTTGTTCGACTATAAGGTGGACATGATTGAAGAGCGCTTGGATCTCTGGATCACCAACAATGAAGATTTGCCTGAAGGTTACATTGCGCAGCGATTAGCCGACAGTCAGTTTGTGGTGGCTGCGTCACCGGATTATCTGATTAAGGCTGGGACGCCACATGTACCTTCCGATTTGATTGACCATAACTGTCTTATCTATCGCAGCCGTGAACGAGATTACACATCGTGGGCGTTTGACAACGGGCAAGAAAACCTCAGCGTCAAAGTCGCGGGCGATTACTCAGTCGATTTGGCTGAGGCAGTACGAGACGCGGCAGTATCAGGGTGGGGCGTTGCTTATTTGGCGACTTACTTAGTGAAAGAAGAGTTTAGAACGGGCAAGCTCATTCAAGTATTGCCAGAGTGGAGAGCCAGTCAGCTGATGCCATTCTATGCCGTTTACCCGAGCCGAAAGAATATGCCGAAGAAGCTTTCAGCAGTGATTGAGTTCATTAAAGATCATATCGGGTCGCCGACGTATTGGGACAAAAACCTCAAAACTTGCGTTGAACTGCATCGCTAACTGTTTCCTAATCTATAAATATAATTTCCATATGGAAAAAGTACGCTTTTTAATCAAAGTTAATTATTAAAATTCAATAACTTAATTATACTCATAGTTAAATCGTGATTACCCCAACATCACATTAACAACCTCAGCTTGCCGCAAACGATTTCCTCTATAGAATGCGTCGCCTTTCCTATCTACAACTTTTAGGTTGACGCACATGGCTTCGCTACTTGGAATTATCACTATTTTAGTTGCCGCTTGGTTACTATCTACGGACAGAAAAAATATTCCACTAAGAACAGTCTCTTTGGCTTTCTTATTACAAATCTCATTCGCGCTGTTGGTTCTGTATGTACCAATGGGTAAAGAAGCGTTGAATGCAGCCACAGGTGCGGTATCTAGCTTGATCAACTACGGTCAAGAGGGGATTAACTTCCTATTTGGTGGCCTAACGAATAACGGATTTGTTTTCGCGATTAACGTTCTAGGCATCATTATCTTTTTCTCTGCACTGATCTCTGGTTTGTACCACATCGGCTTTATGCCAAAGGTGATCAACCTTATCGGTGGCGCACTACAAAAGTTCTTGGGCACAGGTCGTGCGGAGTCACTGTCTGCGACTGCAAACATTTTCGTTGGCATGATTGAAGCTCCATTGGTGGTTAAGCCTTACTTGAAGCACATGACGGATTCACAACTGTTTGCTGTGATGGTGTGTGGTTTGGCTTCTGTCGCTGGTGGTACGCTAGTGGGTTACGCATCGCTTGGCGTTGATCTAAATTACCTGATCGCAGCTGCATTTATGTCTGCACCTGCTGGCCTATTGATGGCTAAGATCTTAGTACCAGGTAGCGCAGATGACGCTCAAGAAAATATTGAGTCTGACGTTGAAATTCCACGAGCAACAAACGTAGTTGAGGCAATGGCAGATGGGGCTATGTCTGGACTTCGTATTGCCGTTGCGGTGGGTGCGACACTACTTGCCTTTATCAGTGTGATTGCAATGCTGAATGGCTTGCTAGGTATTGTTGGTGGTTGGTTTGGCGTAAACCTAAGCTTCGAACTTCTACTAGGTTATGTGTTCGCACCCGTTGCATGGCTGATCGGTGTGCCGTGGTCTGAGGCTGTGGTTGCGGGCTCATTGATCGGTAACAAGATTGTCGTGAACGAGTTCGTGGCTTTCATCCAACTAATGGATGCTAAAGAGGCGCTAAGTGAGCACTCACAAGCGATCGTAACTTTCGCTCTATGCGGCTTTGCTAACATCTCTACCATGGCGATTCTTATCGGTGGTTTGGGCAGCTTAGTTCCAGAGCGTCGCTCTTTCATCTCACAATATGGCTTCAAAGCAATTTGTGCAGGTGTGTTTGCTAACCTAATGAGTGCTGCTATTGCTGGTGTTGTACTTTCTCTATAGTTAACTGATCATGACTTTACTCCCCCTATAGTAAAGTGACTGATTAATCACAATAATATTCGGTTAGCGTGAAAAAGAGAACCTATAGTGTAAGAACGTAGGCTTTCTTATTTCATTGAATAGTTTGTACCACAGGGTGTGGTGCAAACCTTTTAGGGGCACAAATGGATTTGTCGATTACTTCTTCTTTGGCGTTAATTGGACTCTTGTCTTTAGCTTGTCAGCAGCTCGGCTGGCGTTTACGTCTTCCCGCCATTCTCCCTCTCCTTATCGTTGGCCTATTGTTAGGTCCCGGCCTGAATATTCTAAATCCCGATGCCATTTTCGGTGATGTGCTGTTTCCTATGATCTCCTTAGGGGTTGCCATCATCTTGTTTGAAGGAGCATTGACCCTAAATTTCAAAGAAATCAGAGGCCATGGCCGGATGGTGACTCACCTCGTGAGTTTCGGCATGTTGATTACATGGGCGTGTATCGTGGTGGGGGCATACTACTTTGTGGACTTCAGTTGGCCGTTAGCCGCACTGTTTGGTGCATTAGTTGTGGTAACTGGCCCTACGGTAATCGTGCCCATGCTTCGCAGTATTCAGCCTAAATCTTCGTTAGGCAGTATCTTGCGATGGGAAGGGATAGTAATTGATCCGATTGGCGCTCTGTTTGCGGTTCTCGTCTACGAGTACATTGTTTCTTCTGCCGACCCTACCGGACACGTTCTGTCAGCTCTGGGCCTGACGTTAGTCATAGGTTTAGGCTTAGGGATCATCGGTGGCCATTTGATTGCCAAGATGCTGCAAGGGCATTGGGTACCGCACTATTTACGTAATGTGGCTGTGCTGACGCTAATGTTGGCGGCGTTCTCGTTTTCTAATGATCTGAGTGAAGAATCGGGTTTATTAACCGTGACCATCATGGGGATCTGGCTTGCCAACGTGAAGGGCTTGGACATCGAAGACATCATCGAATTCAAAGAAACCCTGACCGTGTTACTTATTTCTGCGTTGTTTATTCTGTTAGCCAGTCGACTCGATTCGGGGGCTTTCCTTTCGATAGGTTGGGGCGGTATTGGGTTGCTAGCGGTGGTTATGTTGGTGGCTCGCCCGTTAAGCGTGTGGATCAGCGGGATCGGTACGGATCTTAATTCGGCGGATAAATGGTTTTTGAGTTGGATGGCACCTCGCGGGATCGTAGCAGCCGCGGTTTCTTCTCTGTTTGCGATAAAACTGCAAGAGAAGCAATTGATTGAAGGCGCAGATCTGCTCGTGCCCATGGTGTTCTTAGTCATTATTGGTACGGTTGTGATTCAGAGCTTAACCGCGAGCTGGTGGGCGAGAAGGCTAGGGGTCACTCAAGAGAAAGCGCAAGGGGTTATCTTCTTTGGCGCCACTCACTTTGCAAGACAATTTGCCAAGGTGCTAGCCACACACAACATCAACAGTGTGCTTGCCGATACGAACTGGGAGAGCATTCGTTTAGCGCGTATGGAAAACTTGAATGTTTATTTTGGTAACCCAGCTTCGAGCCACGCTGAAAATAATCTGGAATTGGATGGAATAGGGCGTGCGATGATCGTGTCGCCTTATCGTCAAACCAACCCGTTAGTTAGCATGCACTATCAAGACGAGTTTGGTGGAAATAAGGTGTTTGAGCTTGAATCCTCAGAGAATAAACATGAAAGGCACCAGGTGAGACGCGATGGCAATAGAAGTCTGTTTTCGGAAGGGATTACCTATTCTAAGCTTAACTCACTGATGGCTCAGGGTAGCCAAATTAAAAGTACAGGTTTGACCGAGGCATTTGATTTAAACGAGTTTAACGCGCTGTACCCTAAAGCCATTCCTCTTGGGGTGATTACTGGCGGTGATTTCCGTTTAATTACACAAGGATCTGAGTTGGAAAAACTCATATCAACGGAGTGTGAGCTTATTAGCTTATTACCGCCTTCTGAACAGACGGAAAAAGTCGAGAATCCAGATAAGTAGCGAATCGCAGTGCATCAAAAACGAGTTGCCCTGTTTCAAAACGAATGTCTAAGTATCAAAAAAGCCGCAGCGTTCATCACGTTGCGGCTTTCTAATTTTATTTATATGCGCTGCGGATTACTTCGAGTGAAATTGCTCACAAGCGATCATGGTGTTCTCGATTAGGCTCGCAACTGTCATTGGACCAACACCACCCGGTACAGGCGTGATGAAGCTTGCGCTTTCTTTCGCTACGTCGTATTCAACGTCACCCACTAGTTTGCCAGATTCCAAACGGTTGATACCCACATCGACCACAACAGCGCCTTTCTTGATCCAAGCACCAGGAATGAAGTTTGGCTTACCTACGGCAACTACAACAACGTCTGCTTGACGCACGTGGCCTTCAAGGTCTTTGGTGAAGCGGTGACATGTTGTCGTTGTACAACCTGCTAGAAGAAGCTCTAGCGTCATTGGGCGACCTACGATGTTTGATGCGCCAACCACAACCGCGTGCTTACCACGTAAATCGATGTTGTAACGGTCAAGCAGCGTGATGATGCCTTTTGGCGTGCAAGAGCGAAGCTTAGGCATGCGCTGAGCCAAACGGCCGACATTGTAGGGGTGGAAGCCATCAACGTCTTTTTCTGGCGTGATACGCTCAAGAACGTGAGTGCTATCAATGCCTGCTGGTAGAGGCAGTTGAACAAGAATACCGTCGATCTCTGGATCGTCGTTCAGTTGGTCTACAAGTGTTAACAATTCGTCTTCTGTCGCAGTGGCTGGCAAGTCGTAAGATTTAGATACGAAGCCAACTTCTTCACACGCTTTACGCTTACTTCCAACGTAAACCTGAGAAGCAGGGTCTTCACCCACTAAAACAACCGCTAGGCCCGGAGCGCGTAATCCAGCTTCAGTACGAGCTTTTACACGTGCAGCAACTTCGGAGCGAACCGTTTGAGAAATTAGCTTTCCATCAATATTTTGAGCAGTCATGAATTTCCTTAGTATTGATATTCAAGTTAGTGGCTGATGTTTTTGGCGCATTATTCCAGAAAATCTTTTTGATTACCATCAAGCAAACGTTTGCTTTGGTCTATTTTCCAACACTTATATGTTTGTTGGCCTTTTTTTACCCACTTAGATCAGAATGTTACATAAAGCCGTTGCTTTACTGATTCGAATTCGTATAATTCGTTCCTGTAGCGCGCCCTTAGCTCAGCTGGATAGAGCACCTCCCTTCTAAGGAGGTGGTCGAAGGTTCGAATCCTTCAGGGCGTGCCATTTATTTAGAAAGTCCCGATAATTCAATGAGTTGTCGGGATTTTTGCTTTTTAGCGTCACTGTCCCTTTTCATACCCTTGAGAGGACAGATACTTGAATTTTGATACCCACGTCACACTTTCTCTGCACACACCTATCCCTGTACTGATAGAACAGTACTCAATTCAGAAAGCTCAATACTTCAAAAGCTACCTCTGCACTATCCAATATCGCCTAAAGCGTTTAGCTGAATGGTTCTCAGATAGCTGTGTAAAAGACATTTCTCCAGAGGTTGTGTCTAAGTTTCTACGAGAGCGACAGACACAGGTTAAATCTGGCTCAGTTAGAAAAGATGCCTCGGTGTTACGAGCGATGCTTAACTGGCTGAGAAAGGACATAGGTTTGCAGATACCTGATGTGTTTAAGCACGTTCGCATCCCAAAAGACTACACAGTGCGACAGTTCACACCTACAGATGAACAACTACATAAAGTGATAGGGAATCTCAAAACTCTGGAACTCAAAGACATTTGCTTGCTGCTATCTGAAACAGCTTGTCGGCGCAGCGAAATACTAGGATTAAAGCTCGGTGATGTGTGCCTTGCGGGGCGTTATCTTCAGCTTAGAGATACGAAAAACGGTGAGGATAGGCGAGTTCCATTATCACGACCTGCAATGGCAACTCTTGAGCGCAGATTGCATGAGTTAGACGGATACTCAGAATCAAAACTTTTATTTAGTACTCAACCTATGTACTTGAGTAAAGCCTTTAGAGTTGCTGCTGATGAAGAAGGGTTAAATGATTTTGTGCTTCACTCACTGCGACACTACCGCCTATCTAAGCTCATACAAGCAGGGCATGACCATATGCTCGTAGCGAAGCTATCAGGCCACAAGGATATTCGAGTGCTGAACCGCTATGTGAAAGTTGACGTATCTCAGTTGGCAGTGACACTATTTGACTAAAGAAAACAGATACCTGTTGATGGGTATCTGCTTGTTCTATTTTAGGTTGTACTGAGTCTATGTAGGGCTATCACTTCAGATTGGCTTTTTTCAATTGGTTGCGCACTGTATTAACGTGGCAGCTACATGCTCTAGCTATATCAGTCATTGTGTAACCATCTTTGAATAGGCTGATAATTTTCTTGTTACGTTCTGATTTCGTGATGCTTTTGACTTCTTTGTTTGACAGCGAAGTTTGAGGAATAATCTCTGTTATTTTGTCAACCGTAGCACTGGTTATTCCTGTCTTCACCTTTAGTTCTAGCAATTCAGATTGCATTGCATTAAAACGGTCTTGAATTGCTGTAGTCATTGATACTTTCTCAAGCAAGTGGTTTATTCCATTATTAATTGTCCTATCACGGTAAGAGGCAGGGTCGAGTTCCATTCCGAGGTTCTTCATTTCGAGAGCCTTGCTGTGGCTCTTGTGCTCCTTGCACCCTTTTGAAAATCCTCGTTTGGATTTCTTGTGCATACTACGTTCAACATACTTTCTCTGCTTTTTCCCTTTCAGCCCAAGGGAGCGAGCATATATTGCGACTAACGTTAAAGCATTGACTTTTGGCTTATATTCCTCATCCAGTTCCACCTCTAATCCCGCTTTCATTAGCTTTACAATGTCTTCTGCAAAGACTTGAGGTTTTGCTTTGTAGCCAGATTCTTTGAAAGCGGCTACAACGATATCATTAGCTTCTTCTCTCATCTCTCTTGCTGTTTGTAGTGCTGCTGCAACTTGTGCCTTGGGGCTTAAAGCTTGTTCATCCCATCTATTGGATTTTTCCATTGCTGTACTCCTGTAAGTGATGTTTACCAGAAACGGGGTGGTTTTTTTGTAGGTTTTTTGTAGGTTTTGTTTGTGCTTTGACTGCTGAAGTCCAACTCCAGTTTGGTGGATTAGCCCTTTAGAGCTAAAGGAGGTACACGTTTTCTTTTATTTCAGAAAGTTAGAGAAGATGAATATCGCCAATTGTTTTTGATGATACTTGTATGCTGTCTTCCCATTGCTTTGGCGCTTCATCTTGAACTTTACTTCTTTGCTTTTCCTTGCTGCTTTTAGTGCTTCACGGCTCCAACAGGTAGACACGCCTTTAGGATTAAACCCTTGCGCCTTAAGCCAGTCCTTGAAGTTGGTCTGTCTAAAGCTCAGGTACTTCTTTTGATTTGACGGAATATGAAGTTTGTTGGGTGATTTGTACTTTTTACTTTTTCGATAATGGCAATCTAGTTTGATTAATTTACTCATAGGGGTTCCTTAATGCCGATACGCACATCATGGTGCATGTTTTAGATGAGGTAGGTTGATTCCAAAGGGAATCAAGAGGGCTTTAGATTGGGGTTCCACCCCAATCACCGGAACTATGTTCCTCCGTCTTATCGGTGCATTTTCAGTTTGTTTCGTTGTTCAATTCGGATGCGCTCAAGCTCATTGCCTAGCTTCTTATCTTTCTTGGTAGGTTCTTCTCTTGCAGTGGTCTTGTTGAGGCGTAGCAGTTTGATAGCGTTATCAATAGTGTCCTTTTGGACGCACATTGTGAGATTGTCGTCTTTGTCAGTGCTGTTTTCTGCTTCCGCTTTTTGCTCCTGAATCTGCTTAAGGAGTACATCAGCTACAACATCATGCAGCTCTTGCACTTGTGATATTGTTCCTACTTTGTTCTTCTTAGCCATTGGTCTTTCCCTTTTTCTTATTTCGATTTTTCAGTAGCTTTGCTTGTTGTACTCGCTCCACGTTCCAACCCTTAAACTTGACGTACATCAGCTTGAGCTTCCGCTTTCGAGCTAGTGACTGTCGCGTACTACCGTTCATGTCTCTAAGGTCATGCTGTAGTTCACAACGTTTACGGTTGTACTCCTTGCGGGTTATAGCCTTCATTCGCTTGCGCCATTTGTATTCGTTGAGTGCGCACTTTTTGAAATGAATAGGTGTGCCGTGAACTGTCATTCTCAGCTTCCACGCATTAGGTTTGATACCGTCCTCTCGAAGCCATTCCCAATGGCTTGAGCTCATATCTGCTAAACTCTTTACAAATGATTCGGATAATCCACATGTTTGGCTTACTTGTTTAGCGGAGAGTCTAGGCTTTAGCACTAACCGACCATTTTTCTTGATGAGTTCTTCTTCTGGCTGTGAGTACAGCACTTGAATTGCTTTTCTTACTTTGTCTTTATTTACTTTTCGTCTACCCATACCGTTCTACCTTATTGGCTTTCCTGAAGCTTCTATCTTCTGTACCAAGTTTTAATAACTAATCGGTAAGGAAAAGCGAGTAAGGTACGGTGTGAAATATTTCTGAAGCTGTTGATTTTATTGGTCTGTTATTTGGGTGGTGTCTGATATAAAAGTCCGATATATCGTACACATGTACGCTGAAACTAAGCTTCAGATAAAAGAAAGCCCCACCGCAAGTGCAAGGTAGGGCTGTCTGTCGGGATTTTTAGTGATTGTACTTATAAGGACTTTTTGATGTTGTAGATTGAGCTACGAGTAACGCCATGCTTTCTAGCCATCGCCGCAACAGGTTCCCCATTCGCTAATCCCTGAACGATACTCTTGTATGTCTCTGCACCCATCTTCAAAGGTCGCCCACCTTTTACGGCTTTCTCTGCCTCTTCCTTTGTCGCTCCTGCTTCAATACGTTTGGCGACACTGTGAGCTTTGCCTGACTGCATACGGTCTTCAATCATGTCCCTTTCCATCTCAGCAAACAAAGCAAGTAAGTGAACCATTGCTTTGCCCATTGGGTCGTTAGCTCCGGTATCTACTCCTTGCTCAATGCATTTCACAGTTATACCTCTCGCCTTGAAGGTTTCGAGGTTTAGTAGTACCTGCGACAGTGAACGCCCTAGGCGGTCTAGCTTGGTAATTACTACAATGTCTCCTTCTCGTGCGTACTCAAGAAGGTCATTGATTAGCTCTTGGTGTTCTTGGCTCTTACCTGAATGTTTAGCCTTCCATACTTTGCTACAGCCATAGCTCTCAAGTTTGCTTACCTGTGCATCTAAGTCTTGTTCCTTAGTAGATACACGAGCCAATCCAAGTAATGCGCCATTCTTCATCTGTACAATTCTCTGTAGTTTTGTTCTTTAATTGGAATGCATCATATTTCTGTGGACACAACTCTGTCAATTGGTTTTGTACATGTGCAAAAGTGTTTAGGTTAGGTGGGTTAGTGTTTTGTTCACTCAGCTTTGTGCAGTCTTTTACTTTGTTGAGGTTTTGTTTCTTCGGATTTCGGGAGGGTATTGGGGGACATTAGAAAAAGCACCGCAGCGGAAGCTCTCGCACATTTTCGACCCGTGAATTCTAGGTGTGTTAGTTTGATTTTGGTTATCGGCATCAAGAGAAGACGCCGATATTCTTTTGCATTGTTTTCAGTCTATGGTTAGCTTGTTAGTCTGTCGGATTGTTAGTAAAACGGATGTTACCGAAACCGTCTCGGATAACGTACCCTTGGTCATCAAATGAGACGTTGCCTAATTGATTGGCGAATACAGGGTATACCTTCCACTTTTCAAGAGATACATCGTCCCCGATGCTTTGTTTCCATTTGAGGGCGTAGTCCAGAGAATCGAACACCATATAGTCGGCTGTGTTCTCTAACAAACTACATTCTTGCGAGTTTAGTTCGCTGTAATATTCATGCAGTAGTTCGGAATTGAGTTGGTTTGCATGTTGTGCCAATTGATTTGCTTGGTCACGCATAGCCCACATTATTTGATTATAATGGTCCTTACCTACAGCCATAGATGAAATCTTGATACGTTCAATAAACTTCCCTTGAAGAACATTTTTATTCGAGCATCGTCCAAGCTGAGAATACATCCGTGCATACTCTCTTCCCCAGTCGTAGAACTGTGCGTATTTTCCATCTGGAATAGGATTATAAATCGAGATTATTTTCCTTCCAACTATGTAACTTGTTGGCTCTTGGTCGATGACGTGAGAAGTGTTTGCACATGCAGCTATTGATAATGAGAGCAGTGCTAACAAGGTAGGTTTTATCATGTGGATTTCAGTTTTCTGGTTCATATTGAGTATATAATAACACATAAAATTTGGGGTTTGGGCAGTCGTTCTTATGTGTAAAGTAGACCTTGACGACCAGCAACGCTAAAGTGATTCAAAGCACATATAAGTACAATCAGACATTAATAATTTTAGGTAACTCTTATGAAAAAATACTTCACTATCTTCTGCCTGTTACTACCAAGCGTGACTTTAGCGAAAACTTACACTACAGCTCAGATTAGTTGTCAGCTTGATGAGTATTGGGACCCAACGGAGATTCATAATTTCATTTATACGGATGATAGAATGGTAAGTTATGGCAGTACCTTTGAGCTTGAAGTCATCAGGCCAATGACGGAAGGCGAGAACGGCGTCATAACTATGGAGTATAACTTGGCTGACAACGGTGATATGTACTTTTGGTCATATAACCCAAAATACAGAACATTCAAATATAAGTTTTTAAAATACAAAGAAAATGGCGAGGTTATGTGGGTCGGTACAGGTCAAGAGAACTACAAACGCTGTAAGGCAAACTTTAGTTAGTTTTCGAGTGGGATACTCTTTACAGCTACAGTAGCACTGTCTTACAATCACGTCTCACTCGGGAAGTGACAAGCTATTAAACGCATGAACTGTATGATTCCTATCGATACTCCCTTCTAAGGAGGTGGTCGAAGGTTCGAATCCTTCAGGGCGTGCCATTATTTAAAGAAACCCGATAACTCTCCGAGTTGTCGGGTTTTTTGCATTTTACACATCATAAAACACTTCTTTTCAAGCGCGACTCATTTTCTTCTGTTATTCGTTTCATTCGGCTTATGTAATAGAAAGTTAAAATTGTTCGTTTTTTGGGGTTTACATCATTTGGTAATAAAGCCACTATGAATTCACGAAGAATAGACAAGTAAAGCTATTAGCCAGTCGGTTTAGGAATCAAACCTTCTGATTGATGGCTGATTTAGAGGAAGCAATGGCAGGAAACAGTATCGGACAACACTTTCGAGTGACCACATTCGGAGAGAGTCACGGTATCGCACTAGGATGTATCGTAGACGGGTGCCCACCAGGATTAGAAATTACCGAAGAAGATCTGCAGAAAGATCTGGACCGTCGTCGTCCGGGCACTTCTCGCTATACAACGGCTCGTCGTGAAGCGGATGAAGTGAAAATCTTATCAGGTGTATTTGAAGGCCAAACTACGGGTACTTCTATTGGTCTATTGATTGAAAATACAGACCAACGCTCTAAAGACTATTCCGAAATTAAAGACAAGTTCCGCCCTGGCCACGCTGACTATACGTACCATCAAAAGTACGGTGTGCGTGATTACCGAGGTGGTGGTCGTTCTTCAGCTCGTGAAACTGCAATGCGTGTTGCTGCAGGTGCAATTGCGAAGAAATACCTAAAACAAGAATTTGGTGTTGAAATCCAAGCTTACCTTTCTCAAATGGGTGATATCTCGATTGATAAAGTGGATTGGAACGAGATTGAAAACAACGCTTTCTTCTGTCCAGATGCCGATAAAGTACCAGAATTTGATCAACTGATTCGTGACTTGCTAAAAGAAGGCAACTCGATCGGTGCGAAGATTCAAGTGGTTGCGACTAAAGTGCCAGTAGGCCTTGGTGAGCCAATCTTTGATCGTCTAGATGCTGACATCGCGCACGCTCTAATGAGCATTAACGCTGTGAAAGGTGTTGAGATTGGTGATGGCTTCGATGTTGTTAATCAACGCGGTAGTGAACACCGTGACCCATTAACTCCAGAAGGTTTCAGCAGCAATCATGCTGGCGGTATCTTAGGTGGTATCTCTACTGGTCAAGATATTGTGGCAAGCATTGCGCTTAAACCAACATCAAGCATCACTGTACCTGGTGACACAATCACGAAAGATGGTGAAGCAACGCAGCTAATCACGAAAGGTCGTCACGATCCATGTGTTGGCATCCGTGCGGTACCTATTGCAGAAGCAATGCTGGCTATCGTGCTGCTTGACCACTTGCTACGTCATCGTGGTCAAAACTTTGGTGTGACAACTGAAACACCACAAATCTAATTCTGTTTCTTTTTATTTAGAATAGAATTGGTAGAAACAAAAAAGGGTTGCTTCGTAATGAAGTAACCCTTTTTCACATTAGCAGGATTATTCGTCCGGTTAGCGACTATCGTCATTAAAGACAGCTAGCAGCTTAAGGCTCTTAATCCATTAATGCACTGAACTTTCAGGATCAAGCTGGAACGAAGGCAAACTCCATTTGAATCTTACAGCCGCCATGCGCAGCAAGTAACCAACTACAAGCGTCACAATTGTCGCCGTGACGTCGTTGATGCCAAGCTCAAGCAAACATAGGTACAAACCTGAAGCGACAAGTGCGACAGAGGCATACAGCTCTTCATGTAACACCAATGGTGTTTGACGACAGATAAGGTCACGTAACAAACCACCAAAGACACCTGTCACTAATGCCGATACCATGCAAATCATCGGGTGCAGACCCATGGTCATCGCTACTTTGGTACCAATGATACTGAATACGATTAGGCCTAAGGCATCCAAGCGAATAAACAAACCTTTTAGCTTGATAACCCATTTCGCCAACCCGGTTGTAATAACACCTGCTATACAGGTGATGGCCAGATACTGAGGGTTTTCAACCCAACCTAAAGGGTAATGGCCAAGTAAGATATCGCGTACTGTACCGCCGCCAATTGCCGTTGCGCTCGCAACCAACATTACACCAAACCAATCCATTTTTTGTTTGCCTGCACTGAGAGCGCCGGTCATGGCTTCTGCCGTGATGCCAATGATATACAAAACACTTAGTAGCATTGCTGTAGCTCTATAATTTAGGTCTATAAACTCGAGTCTTATAGGCCTTAGGGATATAAAATGAAGCGCGAGTGTAGTAGTAAAAATGCTTGTTGACGAATGAATATTTGTACCGTGAATGGGCGTTTCAGATTAGCTAAACTAATCATTCACCTTAAAGTGGTGTAATCTGGGAATGGCAATCGATTGTCACTGCAAAGTATAATGGCGAACCCGATGTCATTACGCTTGATAGGGCTTTACCGAGCGCTGAAAAAAAAGCAAAATGCCCCAGTTATTTTTACTTAAATTTGATTTTATGACACACCAATACTCAGACATTATCGATATCTTCAATCAGACCTTTTTTGAAAGCTTTAATACCAAACTAGAGCTAGGGGCTGATGAGCCGATCTATTTGCCTGCTGATAATACTATCCCACACCATCGAATCGTGTTCGCACGTGGCTTTTACGCCTCTGCACTCCATGAGATCGCACACTGGTGCGTTGCTGGGCCTGAGCGTCGTTTACTGGAAGATTTTGGCTATTGGTATGAACCTGACGGTCGAACGGAATCGGTTCAAGCTGAGTTTGAAAAAGTAGAAATTCGCCCACAAGCGTATGAATGGATCATTGCGATGAGCGCAGGCTTTCCTTTTAATGTCAGCTGTGACAATCTACACGGCGATTTTGAGCCAGATCGTTTGGCCTTTATGAATAAAGTACATAGCGAAGTTATGGGTATCTTTGAAGTAGGCTTTCCGCCTCGCGTGAAAATGCTCTCTGAAGCATTACGCAGCTTCTACGATGTAGAACCTTTATGTGCTAGCCAATTTATTGTGAAATAAGAGAATATTATGATTATCGAATTTGAAGAAAAACTACTTGAAGTAATTGATGCTCGCATTGAAAACGCATCAGACGATGAACTGTTTGCTGGTGGTTACTTACGTGGTCATATTTCTCTTTCAGTGGCTTCATGTGAAGAAGAAGGCATTGAAGATGTGGCTGAAGTAAAAGCTCGTATTGAACAGAGCCTAGACGACGCTCGCTCTGAACTAACACCAGCAGACCGCACTATCGTTAATGACCTTTGGGTTGAGCTACAAAACCAAGCTTAATCTCGATGTATTAATACTATCCGCTCAGTCCCTTCCTTTCCCATTTTGCTGAGCGAACTGGTTTATTTGAGACTCGTTCGAAATTTTTGAATGAGTCCGTTCATTTCTTGTGATGGTTACATTTTCTTACTACGTTATTCTAATCCCACTTAACGGAATTACAGAAAGGTCACATCATGAAAGTTATCGCATTTGGCGCAAGCACAAGTTCTACCTCAATCAACAAAACACTAGCAACTTACGCAGCAAACTTGATTGAAGGTGCTGAAGTAAAAGTCCTAGACATCAACGATTACAATGTTCCTATGTTCAGTGAAGACACTGAAAAAGAGATTGGCCAAGCGGAAGGTGCTCAAGCATTCCTACGCGACCTAGCTGAAGCTGATGCGTTTGTTATCTCGTTCGCAGAACACAATGGTCACTACCCAGCAGCGTATAAAAACCTATTTGACTGGGCGACACGTATTGAGCGTTCAGTGTTTGGCGAGAAGCCGGCGGTTTACCTAGCGACTTCACCGGGCCCTGGTGGCGCACAAACGGTACTTGGTGCAGCGACAGGTTCTGCACCTTACTTCGGTGGCAACGTGCAAGCGTCAGTTTCAGTACCAAGCTTCTACGATAACTTTGATTTTGAATCTGGTTCTATCAGCAACGAAGAGATCGTTCTACAGATTAAAGACGCGGTTGCTAAGCTGTAAATACAGCTTCGTTTAGAACATCAGTTTAGAGCAACACGAATAACAAAAAGCCCGAGCGACACAATGAACTCGGGCTTTTTAGCTTTTAACTTATTAGTTTCAGATATTCAGAAATTTCAGATGTTCAAAATAGCTGAACTAGAAACTACGGCTTTGATTTAGAATGCTTGTCAGCAACCCATCCAGCCGTTAATGCCTTACCTTTACGCAGTCTGCGTACCCACATTCGACTTGGGTGAATCGCCTCAAGCACATCAACAGGCAAGGGCAGCGGATCGCCACAGATCTGTGATGCTAATACTTCAGCCAATAATGGTGCAGAGCTCAAACCACGTGAACCCAGTCCGATAAAGCAATAAAGGTTAGGGAAGCTTGTTACCGTTTCTACATCCTCAACCGAGTCACGCTGCGGGTTGAAGTTGTGGAGATCTTGGTACTGCTCCTTAATGGCTTCAAAGTCACCAACGTTTCCGACAAACGGAAGGTGGTCACGGCTTACGCTTCGGATACCTTGGCGCGCTAAGTTGTCACTGGTATCGACATCTTTTGTCCATGCTTGGTCTGGTAGTGACCCATGTAGGCGCTCGCCATTGTGCTGCTGAACCTCAATATCAAATTCTTGGTCGATATTGGTTTTGTCGTAGTTCGCACCAATACAGTGATGACCATTGTTGGGGTTCTGTGGCGTCAAATAGCCATCAAAGCACAACACGGTTTTTAGCTGGCTGAGATTTTCCGTGGTCGGAATATGGCTCACTTGGCCTTTAACCGGAGTCAGTGGTACTGGCTGAGTTTGTTCAAACTGAGTGAACTTGTGTCCGTTTGCGACAACTACTTGGTCGTGCTTGGTTTGAATCTCACCTTGAGGTGTATCCATCGTCAGTATCCATTGTTGTTCAGCTTCGAGCCACTCAAGTTGCGTTACTTGATGTTGATAGTGCGCGCTTACTTGGTTGTTCTCTTCTAACTTGCTAATCAAGCCTTGAGTCAGTTGCAGAGGGCTTAGCCAACCACCCAGCGGAAAGTAAACACTCTCTTTATCGACGGGTAAGCCAATCTTTTCGTTGGCTTGCTCTGGCGATAAACGCTGAATCAGGTCGGTGTGGAAGTTGCCTTCCAACATGCGGTTGAGCTTTTTAGTGGAGCCTTGATCCCACATCAAGATGTTCACGCCACACAAGCTGTGATCAAATTGAATAGACTGAGCCGCTTGATTAATAAATTGACGAGCAAACAGTAATCCCGGGCCAAACACGCGAGACACGTTCGAGGTCGCTTCGCTTAATAGCGGGTAAATCGCACCTTGGTTGTTACCTGAGGCATTGCCCGCAGCTTGTGGATGTTCACAATAAAGGGTGATGTTTTTACCACGACGGCTTAGCGTTTTGGCTAATGCAGCACTGGCGACACCACCACCAATGATCGCAATGTCTTGGGATTCAGTGTGTTGAGCGAGGCCATACCAAGGTTTGATGTTGGTGTGAGCGTGCTTTTCGCCAAGTCGGCCGGCGATCATTTCTCGCTTAGTACCAAAGCCTTTGACCTTTTTCATTTCAAAGCCAGCTTCAATTAAGCCACGGCGAACAAAGCCAGCAGCGGTGAAGGTGGCGCAGCTACAATCTTGCTTAGCGAGCTTAGCCATGCCGTTGAATAGGTTTTGATTCCACATCTCTGGGTTCTTGCTCGGAGCAAAACCGTCTAAGAACCAAGCATCAACCAAACCTTCACGCGGGGTTGGTACGTTGGGCATGCAATCTTTAATATCGCCAAACCACAAATCAAGCGTGATTGCACCGTCGCCCAGCACAATGCGGTGACATTCAGGTAGAGCAATGGGGTAGTGTTCTTGGAGTTGCGTCGCATACTCGGCTAATTCTGGCCACGATTGGTGTGCTTTGATGAGATCCTCTTTATTTAAAGGATATTTTTCAAAACTGATGAAATGTAACTCTTTGGTCATCGCTTGTGGGTTATCTTTAAGAAAAGCATCGAACCATTGCCAAACTGCAAGAAAGTTCAAACCTGTGCCAAAGCCGGTTTCAGCAATCACAAAGCGGCGTTGTTCATGTTCAAGCCAACGCTCTGGAAGGTGGTTTTGCTTTAAAAAGACGTAGCGAGTTTCTTCTAAACCGTTAACATTGGAGAAGTAAACGTCGTCAAATTGGTCTGAAACTGGCGTGCCAGACTCATTCCATTCCAGTTCTGCATTAGTAATTGAAGTCATAAAATCTATCATTTTGTGATTTGAAGCGATATGTTGGTAGGGATTGTACGAATTTCTAGGAAAGCTGACCACTTTTGTTAGGCTTCTTAGTTATCATCTAGCTGAATTTAGAATTATAGGAATGTCACATGAAACGAGTCGTAATCACCGGTATGGGTATTGTTTCAAGTATCGGTAACAACGTCGAAGAAGTTTTAGCATCACTGAAAGAGGGTAAATCTGGTATTACCGCTTCAGAGCAGTTCAAGGAAAATGGCTTGCGCTCTCAAGTATGGGGTAACCTAAAAATGAACCCTGCTGACCATATCGATCGCAAAAAAATGCGCTTTATGGGTGATGCAGCGGCATTCGCTTATCTTTCAATGGAGCAAGCAATTGCTGATTCTGGCTTAACTGAAGATCAAGTATCTAATGACCGCACGGGTATCGTTGCGGGTTCAGGTGGTGCTTCATCTCTAAACCAAGTAAACGCGGTAGACATCATCCGTGAGAAAGGCGTGAAGCGCGTTGGTCCATACATGGTTCCACGTACAATGGCTTCTACGGTTTCTGCTTGTCTAGCAACTCCTTTCAAAATCCGTGGTGTGAACTACTCTATGAGCTCTGCATGTGCGACATCTGCACACTGTATTGGTCACGCAATGGAGCTTATCCAACTTGGTAAGCAAGACGTTGTATTCGCTGGTGGCGGTGAAGAACTGGATTGGTCTCTGACTATGATGTTCGACGCAATGGGCGCACTTTCTACTAAGTACAACGACACGCCAGAGCTGGCTTCTCGTACCTACGATGCAGACCGTGATGGTTTCGTTATCTCTGGTGGCGGCGGCATGTTAGTTATCGAAGAACTTGAGCACGCTGTTGCTCGTGGCGCAAAAATCTACGGTGAAATCGTAGGCTACGGCGCAACTTCAGATGGCTACGACATGGTTGCTCCTTCTGGTGAAGGTGCGGTTCGTTGTATGAAGATGGCGATGCAAAACGTTGATGGCGTTGATTACGTGAACACTCACGGTACTTCAACTCCAGTTGGCGACGTTAAAGAGCTAGGCGCTATCCAAGAAGTATTTGGTGGCAACAGCCCAGCAATTTCTGCAACTAAAGCGATGACAGGTCACGCTCTAGGTGCTGCTGGCGTACACGAAGCTATTTACTCAACGCTAATGCTAGATAACGGCTTTATTGCTCCAAGCATTAACGTTTCTAACCTAGACGAAGCTGCTGCTGGCCTAGACATCGTAACTGAAGCTCGTGATCAAGAGCTAACTACAGTTATGTCTAACAGTTTTGGTTTCGGCGGTACGAACGCAACGCTAGTAATCAAAAAGTACCAAGCTTAACTTAAGCTTGAGTTACAGAGACAAGGTTAATCGTTAAAGGGTTGCGCTAGTGCCGATTCAACACGCACAGGTCACCCAGTAATAATGACCATCAGAACAAAGTTTTTAGACGCAGGTTGGTAAACGTGTTTTTTGAACATAGTTTTTAAATCTGGGTTTAGAGATTGAAAGGTTTCCAGAGCTTGACCAGTACTGACTTTGGTTAGTACTGGTTGAACAGACGCAAGACTCTGTCTCCTGGAGAGCGAGATAGGATCCTTTTGTTCTGGATGTTTGCCCGATTGTTTATTCAATCGGGCATTTTTCGTTTTAGCCGTTTGATCTTGGGTGTTCACTCTGGTTTCGGTTCTTGTCTGCCAAGGTTAGGTGATTCAGCCCTTTATTTATAATGTATTCCAATTGCTACTCGACACCGTGTGTGGAATTTTGCACAATCATTTCAATTCACATTTAGGTCGATAGACCCCAACAAAAGTACTCGCCAAATGAAAATCTTAATCGACGAAAATATGCCTTACGCTGAAGCGCTTTTTAGCCAGCTAGGGGAAGTGACAATGAAGTCTGGTCGCACATTAACAGCTGACGACCTAGTTGACGTAGACGCATTGATGATTCGCTCTGTTACCAAGGTAAACGAGTCATTGATCAGCAAAGCCAATAAGCTGAAGTTTGTTGGTACTGCGACGGCTGGCATGGATCACGTTGACCAAGAGTTGATGAAAGAGCGTGGCATTTTCTTTACTGCGGCACCTGGTTGTAACAAGGTGGGTGTTGCTGAGTACGCGTTCAGTGCGATGATGGTGCTTGCGCAGCAACAAGGCTTTTCTGTTTTTGATAAAACGGTTGGTATTATCGGCTGTGGTCAAGTGGGCAGTTACTTAGCGAAGTGCCTTGAAGGTATTGGTATCAAAGTTCTGCTGAACGACCCTCTAAAACAGCAAGAGGGTGATACGCGCGAATTTACTGAGTTAGATACTTTGCTTGAACAATCAGACGTTATTACATTACACACGCCAATCACTAAGACGGGTGAGTATCCAACGCATCACTTGATCAGTGAGCAAGTGCTGAACAACTTACGTGCTGATCAAATCCTGATTAATGCAGCTCGCGGTCCTGTGGTTGATAACCAAGCGCTAAAAGCTCGCCTGCAAAAAGCCGATGGTTTCACTGCAGTGCTTGATGTGTTTGAGTTTGAACCTGAAGTCGACTTTGAGCTTCTTCCGTTACTCGCTTTTGCAACGCCTCACGTAGCGGGCTACGGTTTAGAAGGTAAAGCGCGTGGTACCACGATGATCTTCAACAGTTATTGTGAATTTTTAGGTACTGAACAGCGTGCGTATGCAAGCGACTTATTGCCGACAGCGCCTGTACCTCAAATGAAATTAGATAGAGCTTGGGATGAAGCAACACTGCACAATTTGACTCAGTTGATCTATGATGTGCGCAAAGACGACGCCTTATTCCGTCGCAATATCGTTACGCCGGGTTCTTTTGACAAGATGCGTAAAGAATATTGGGACCGCAGAGAGTACAGTGCAGTCGAGTTAACGGGCGACGAATCTTGTAATTTAACGCCGTTATCTAAACTCGGTTTTATGGTAAAGCCAACTTTATAAAAGAGAGAAACAATGAGCCAAGAATTTAATATTGCTATTTTAGGTGCGACTGGTGCGGTTGGTGAAACCATTCTTGAAGTACTTAAAGAGCGTAAATTCCCTGTCGGTGAAATGCACTTACTAGCAAGTGAACGTAGTGAAGGCAAAACTTCCCGTTTTAACGGCAAAACAAT
The DNA here is from genome assembly GCF_041475025.1 of Vibrio sp. 10N.222.49.C12. Lineage (NCBI taxonomy): Bacteria > Pseudomonadati > Pseudomonadota > Gammaproteobacteria > Vibrionales > Vibrionaceae > Vibrio > Vibrio sp. 10N.222.49.C12. Next base: position 48,219 of record NZ_JBFRVF010000019.1, read on the forward strand.
ACAAGTACAAAACGTAGAAGACTTCGATTGGTCTCAAGTACATATTGCGTTTTTCTCTGCAGGTAGCGAGCTTTCAGAGCGTTGGGCTCCAATTGCGGCTGATGAAGGTGTGGTTGTCATCGATAACACATCACGCTTCCGTTACGAATACGATGTTCCTCTGGTTGTGCCTGAAGTGAACCCTGAAGCGATTGCTGAGTTCCGTAACCGTAACATCATCGCGAACCCTAACTGCTCGACTATCCAAATGGTAGTAGCGCTAAAACCAATTCACGATGAAGTGGGCCTTGAGCGTATTAACGTTTCAACTTACCAATCTGTGTCTGGTGCAGGTAAGCCAGGTATCGATGAGCTAGCGGGTCAAACGGCTAAGCTTCTTAACGGTATGCCAGCTGAAAACTCAGCGTTCTCACAACAAATCGCTTTCAACTGTATTCCTCAAATCGATGAATTTACAGAGAACGGCTACACGCGTGAAGAGATGAAGATGGTTTGGGAAACTCAAAAAATCTTTGCTGACTCTTCAATCACAGTGAACCCGACTTGTGTCCGCGTACCAGTATTTTACGGTCACGCAGAATCTCTACACATTGAAACTCGCGCACCAATCGGTGCAGAGCAAGTGGTTCAGCTTCTAGAGAACACAGAAGGTGTTGAAGTATTCCAAGCGCTAGACTTCCCAACTCAAGTTCGTGATGCAGGTGGTAAAGACCACGTAATGGTTGGTCGTATTCGTAACGACATCAGCCATCACAGTGGCGTAAACATGTGGGTTGTCGCTGATAACGTTCGTAAAGGCGCAGCAACAAACGCAGTTCAAATCGCTGAAGTTCTGATTCGCGATTACTTCTAAGCTTTATTGCTTTGATAAAAAAGCCTCACTCTTTAGTGGGGCTTTTTTAATCGATTAAAAATATTGTTAGTCAAATTGTGTGAAATTGCTGCGAATATTGTTGCTGCAACACATTTTTTGTTTTCATCTCTATAGTTTTACGTCATTTATCCGATATATTTAATAGATCATCACTTTTCCGAATTTAAGCACCTAGCTGAGCCTTTTATGTTTCAAATTTTCAAGCCGTGGTTAATGCCTTTTGCCTTTATCATTGCGACTCAGATTTCCGTTGTTCGTGCAGATTCCATTCGAGTTGTAGGGCCTAATGGCCAGATACAATCAGCGCCTACGTTTTCAGAACCACTTCAAAGAGCGCAATCAAATAGCGCTGAGCCTTCACGTTTCTATGGTCCAACTCGCGGCTCAGAAACATTGTGGTCTATTGCCTCAAAGTTACGCCCTGATAACTCCGTTTCAGTCCAACAAACTCTGTTGGCTATTTATCGCTTAAACCCACAAGCGTTTGAAAACCAGAATATCCATAGCCTGCTGCCTGCGAGCAATCTACGCGTGCCTTCTTTAGAGCAAGCACGTGCAAGCTCGACGCAGCAAGCTATCAACATCATGAACTCACATCTTGCTAAGCTTGATGCTCCTGCAAGTAAGCCTGTCGCTTCAAAACCCAAAGCGCCGAGTTCTGATGCAAAAAATGTTACTCCTGCTAAGCAAGTAAGCACTACTGAAACTGCTAAAAAGCCATTGTCTCCAACTCAATCATCTCTAGCTCAATCTGCACCAACCCAAGAGATGAACAAGCTAGAGAAGCAGCTAGAGCTTTCAGAAACTGAACTGCTGTCACTTGAAGAGAAAAATCACCAACTTCGTTTGATGTTATCGAATGTTCAATCGGAAGTGGATGAGCTAAAAACAGAGCTCAGTGATGAAGACCGCATTCGTAGCGAAGTGGAAAAGCTGCTTGATGAAGAGCGCAGAAAGAACGCCGAAATTGAAAAGATGGCACCAAGTGTCATGGACGAACTGTTATCGAATGGTTGGTTAGTGGCGGCTCTTGCGATTATTCCAGGTCTGCTCATTGGTTTGATCGTTGTGATGCTGTTAGGCCGTCGTTCTAAAAATGATGAGCAACAGCAGACGACTCAAGAACAACCGCTCCAGCCAGAACCAAGTACCGTTGCACCTATTACATTGGGCGACGAGATGGACGACCTTAACGAGCTGTCTTTAGATGATGACTTGTTTGGTACGGAAGATGACGCCAACAAGCTGTTTGACGATCAAGCGCTAGCCGAAGAGGATGATGTCTTTGCTGGTTTAGATGAATCTGATCTCGATTTCAATCTAGATGGTGAAGACGATGACCCATTTGCTAGCATTGGCGAAAACGGTGATTTAGACACCAACTTCGACGATCTAGATTTAGACAGCAGCAACGGCATTAGTGTTAATGGCGAAGAGAAAGCGCTTGGCCTTGAAGAGATGGAACGTGCGCTAGACAAAACAGCGGAAAGCGCCGTCGATACTGATGATGTCGACTTTGATCTTTCTGATGATAACGCAATGTCTGCTGATGACATTGAAGCTTTACTATCTCAAGAGTCTGAAACTGAAGATCTCGGTTCCAACGAGTTAGACCAATCTTTATTAGATGATCTGTTTGCTCTTGATGACGAAGATGACGACAGCTTCGATATTGATGCTCTGATTTCGGAAGAGCAAAGTGATTCGCCTTCTAGCACTGAAACACCAGCAAGCGATGATTTTGACATCGATGCGCTTATCTCTGAGCAACAAAGTGAGACTAAGCCTGTTGATTTGAGCAATGACGATTTTGATATTGATGCTCTAATCTCTGAACAACAGTCCCCTGAGCCAGCTTCCCCGACAGCGAATGATGATATTGATGACATCTTTGCCCAAGTTGCTGCTCAGAACGATCAAGCGAATGACCCTTTCAACCTCGATAGCGACGATGAGATTGCCACTAACCTAAACAGTGGTTTGGCGTCTGATGATGATATCGAAAACATTCTGTCTCAGTTCGATAAGCCCATCGTAAATGAAGAACCTCAAGACAGCGTTGATCTGCTTGATGAGCAACTGGCAGGCGATGACGTAGACCTAAGTAACTCGACAGACCTTCTTGATGAGATGCTAGGGGACGATTCGGATGATGAGTCTGAAAGCGAACCTCTTGGCTTTGATTCTCTGTCTGAGCTTGAAGAGCTTTCTGGTTTATCGACCGATGATGACCTCAACATCGCAGAAGACAGCACGGAAACCTTGGATGAATTAATAGGTGACTCTGACGACGATGATTTCGAACTCGACGCTGAAAGTACCGACTTATTGGATGATTTCCTTGATAGTGAATTGTCAGATGATGAGCTTTTAGCGGATGCATCAAAATCAGAATCTCTAGACCCATTTGATGACTTACTGACAAGTGGCATTGAAGACGAGCTTGAATCTGAAGATAAGACGTTTGATAAAGAGTTAGACGCAGCCTTTGATTTGGACAACGCCAATGAGGAGCCTGAAAAGGACTCAGACGTTGAGCTTACTCCGTTAACCTCTGAAGGTGAGCCTGAGCAAGATCCGGACATTAGTGAAACACCACAACCTGAAGTCGTTACTGATGAATCGTTAGATTCTGAAATGACTCAAGAAAGTTCTGACATTAAGCCAGAAAATGATGAAGCCTTTAATCGTGATGGTTTTATCGATGATTTGTTCGGTGTCGCACCGGCAACGGATGCTTTGCTTGATGACTCGCTAGAAACAACAGACGAAGCGTTGATTGATGAGTTAATGACTTCTGATGACAATGATTTGTTGCCAGCAATAGAAGAGCCTGTTGAACCATCAATTGAAAATATGGTTGAACCAGAGCAAGCGTCTCTTTTAGACAGCGACGAAGTATCAGCGCAAGAAACCGCATCATCGGTTGAAGATGATGAACTGGATATCGACTCGCTGTTATCTGAGAATTCTGATTTTGACAAACCAGATTTTGAAGTGCGAGTTAAAGAAGAAACCGCACAACAAGAACCAGAGCCGAAAGAAGCCGACGTACAAGAGCAAGCTTCGCCATCGTCTTTGAACGATATCTCTGAAGATGAAGAAGAAACGGTTGAAGACTGGTTAGCTGAAGCCATCGACGATGTAGAGTCGCCAGCGAACATTGACTCTGATTTTGACTTTGAACCGAAAATCCAAGGTAGCGATCAGCTTGAAGATGTCGTTGAATCCTTGCCAGAGCCAGAGCCAGAGCCAGAGCCAGAGCCAGAGCCAGAGCCAGAGCCAGAGCCAGAGCCAGAGCCAGTTCGTGCTGCAAACATGCCAGAGATCATTCCAAATGAATTTGGTGTGCCAGAAGACGATGATTGGCTGATTGAAGATGAGGCGTCTGAACCAGAAGTATTAGCGGAAACTGACGTAACACCAGAGCTAGTGACACCTGTCGCTGAACCGAAAGTTGAAGCTACACCACAAGCGGAAGTAGCAGAACAAGCTGAAGTTCTAGGACAAGAAGGCGAAGAAGAATTCTCGTTTGATGACTTCGAATTGCCAGAGTTTAATGAAGAAGATGCACTAGCGGAAGCTGATGCTGAATCAACACCAGAACCAGTAACGCCAGCTATTGATGCTCAACCAAGTGTTGAGCCTCAAACTGAAGCCCAAGTTATAGCTCAGGCGCAAGACGACGAAGAGTTTTCGTTTGATGATTTCGACTTACCAGAGTTTAGTGAAGAAGACGCACTAGCGGAAGCTGATGCTGAATCAACAACAGAGCCAGCAACGCCTGCTATAGACTCTCAATCAAGTGTTGAATCGCAACCTACCGCTGAGCCTCAGTTAGATGCTGCACCACAAGTTGAAACTGCGAAACCAGAAAGCGAAGAAGAATTCTCGCTTGATGACTTCGAACTACCAGAGTTTGGTGAAGACGATGCGTTAGCGGAAGTGGTGAGTGAACCAGATGAAGCACAGTTAGAGCAAGACTTAGCGCCTGACACAGAGAAGTTCGAGTTCGATGACCTTGATCTTCCGGAGTACGATGAAGAAAGCGCAAAAGCAGACTCTGTTTTAGATGATATTGAGCAAAGCAATGCCGAGCCGGTGGCGGAAGCCCAAGGCGTAGAGTTCGATGAGTTTGATTTACCGGAATATGGTGAAGATGAAGCCATCTCTGATGCGTTTGCTGAGAAGCCAAAACCACTGACTTCTTTCAGCCCACAAGGCGAAGAGCAAGATGCGTTGCATGATCTGTTCTCAAATCCGCAGAGCTATAGTCAGGCTGATGATTTCTCGAATGCTGAAGACTCTGAACCGGCTGGTTTTGCACAGCCAGAACAATCACTGAGCGCGGCTTCAGAGCCAAACTCAACGCCTGCAGCGGTTCAAGACGAGCCACTAGAAGGCTTTGATGACTTTGATGAGACAGCATTAGCTGAGTTGCTTTCTGAAGATGTTCAAGACTCTGTCGACAACATGTTCGATAAGCCATTGGACGCAACTTCGATTGATAGCGCAGGGTTAGATATTGACGCCATGCTTGAAGTCGGCGGCGAAGACTGGAAAGGCTTTAACCTAGCGCCAGAACAACAATCGAGCATGCATAATGATGTGCCTGATGACCAACAAGAGATTTGGGCATCGGCTGAACAGCAAGCTGAACCGAAAATCAAAGAAGAGAATTGGGCTGAACAAGACAATCTAACCGAATCAGGCAACAGTCGTGATAAGCAGTACATGACGATTGATGAGCTAATGGCTCAAGTCGAGCAAGAAGGTGAAGAAGTCATTAATCCAGACGATGAAGAGCTTAAACTGGATGTGGGTCTTAACGAATTCCCTGATGTTATCGGTGATATTGGCAATTATGATGTCGACAGCAATGCAGAAGCTGCGGGTAAGCTTGATTTGGCCAAAATCTACATCGAGATGAGTGACTCGCAAGGGGCAATTAAGCTTCTAGAAGAGGCAATCGTTGACGGCAGCGATGATATTCGTCGAGAGGCAAAAAATCTTATCGATACGTTAAACGGTCGATAAATTTACAAATCAGAAAGGGTAGCGTTGGCTACCCTTTATTTTAAGGCGATACAGAGCGCTATCGTTTCATTTGGTTTTTCAACAGCATCGTCTCGGTCGATGCTGATTGTTTATTGAAGTTTTAGCCCCATCCTATTTGGGCTAGCACTGATTTCCGTATATAATTCTCGCCCATTTTCAAAGAGAACAAGAACATGAAAATTGCTTTAGGTATTGAATATAACGGTACCCACTACTTTGGTTGGCAGCGCCAACGAGACGTGAAAAGTGTCCAAGAAGAATTGGAAAAGGCTCTTTCAGTTGTCGCGAATCACCCTGTAGAAGTTATGTGCGCAGGTCGTACAGATGCCGGTGTTCACGGTACGGGACAAGTCGTTCACTTTGAAACTAATGTCGATCGTAAAATGGTGGCATGGACAATGGGCGCGAATGCCAACATGCCAAAAGATATTGCGGTTCGTTGGGCGACAGAAGTGAATGAGGATTTCCATGCTCGTTTCTCGGCTACTGCCCGCCGTTATCGCTACATTATCTTTAACCATGCACTACGCCCAGGCATTTTGAATTCAGGTGTGAGCCATTATCATGGTCATCTTGATGAGAAAAAAATGCATGAAGCGGGTCAGTACTTACTTGGTGAGAATGACTTCACTTCGTTCAGGGCAACACACTGTCAATCTCGTAGCCCATGGAGAAACATGATTCACTTGAACGTGACTCGTCATGGACACTACATTGTGATCGATATTAAAGCGAATGCGTTTGTTCACCACATGGTGAGGAATATTACGGGTAGCCTTATTGCCGTAGGTAAAGGTGAGCAGAAACCAGAGTGGATCCAGTGGCTTTTAGAAGCTAAAGATCGAAAAGTAGCCGGCGCAACTGCAAAAGCGGAAGGTTTGTATCTGGTGGATGTTGATTATCCTGAACATTTTGAGCTACCACGAGAGCCAATTGGTCCTCTATTTTTACCGGATAATTTGAACTAAATGTGAGACTTAGGTTCAAAAATTATTACAGTTTAGTGCGTAAGATAGTCCCAGAAAATAGGTACAACCAGTTTTTTATCTACAGTCGCTGTTTTATGTGCTTTAATTCCCACGCATAATTCCCAAATTTATTTCTTTCGCAATCAAGCGGAAGAATCGAAACAAAAAGGTCTTCCATGAGTTGGCTTGAAAAGATTTTAGAAAAAAGCAACATCGTAACATCTCGTAAAGCGTCTATCCCTGAGGGTGTTTGGACGAAATGTACTTCTTGTGAGCAGGTTCTGTACCATGCTGAACTAGAGCGTAACCTAGAAGTATGTCCAAAATGTGACCATCACATGCGCATGAAAGCACGTCGTCGTCTGGATACATTCCTAGACAAAGGTGAGCGTGTTGAACTAGGTGCTGATCTTGAGCCACAAGACAAGCTGAAGTTTAAAGACTCTAAGCGTTACAAAGAACGTATCTCTGCTGCTCAAAAGAACAGTGGTGAAACAGACGCATTAGTTGCAATGAAAGGCGAACTATTGGGTTTACCTATCGTAGCGTGTGCTTTTGAATTCTCATTCATGGGCGGCTCAATGGGTTCTGTTGTTGGTGCTCGTTTCGTGAAAGCGGTAGATGCTGCTATCGAGAACAACTGTGGTTTAGTGTGTTTCTCTGCAAGTGGTGGTGCTCGTATGCAAGAGGCATTGATGTCTCTAATGCAAATGGCGAAAACCAGTGCTGCGCTTGAGCGTTTATCTGCGAAAGGCCTACCGTTTGTTTCAGTTATGACTGATCCAACAATGGGTGGTGTTTCTGCAAGTTTGGCAATGCTTGGCGATATCAATATTGGTGAACCAAAAGCACTGATCGGTTTTGCTGGACGTCGTGTAATCGAACAAACGGTACGTGAAGACCTTCCTGAAGGTTTCCAACGCAGTGAGTTCCTACTAGACCACGGTGCTATCGACATGATTGTTGACCGTCGTGAGATGCGTCAGCGCGTTGCAAGCCTTGTTGCTAAAATGACCAACCAGCCTTCACCATTAGTAGTTTCTGTGAACGATTCACCGAATGAAGCTACTTATGAAGTACCAGAAGCGCCAGAAAAAGGGTAAAGTACCTTCTAACAAACCAACTTAATTATGGTTATGAGTTAGATGAGTCAACAACCTATTCCTCAAGCCACATCCTCTTTGGAGATGTGGCTTGATTATTTATCAAACATCCACACAAGCGCTATTGATCTTGGATTAGACCGAGTTCAGGCCGTCGCCTCTAAGGCAAACCTCACCAAACCTGCTCAACATGTTATTACTGTTGCCGGAACCAATGGCAAAGGCTCAACATGTGCACTGATGGAAGCGATTCTATTGGACGCTGGTTACTCAGTTGGTGTCTACAGCTCTCCTCACTTAATTCGCTATAACGAACGTGTTCGTATCAACGGCCAAGATCTATCTGATGAAAAGATGGTTCAGTCTTTCGATTTCATTGAGAAAGAGCGTGGCGAAATCAGCCTGAGTTTTTTCGAATATGGCACTTTAGCGGCGTTACGTGCATTTCAAACTGAAGCGGTTGATGTTGTGCTTTTAGAAGTGGGTTTAGGCGGGCGTTTAGACGCGACCAATATCGTTGAGCATGATGTTTCTGTGATTACTAGTTTGGCTGTCGACCATGTTGACTGGCTAGGTGATGACATCAATGTGATTGGTTTTGAGAAAGCGGGCATTTATCGTAGCGGTAAACCCGCTATCTGTGGTCAACCCAAGCCACCGGCTACGGTTGCAGCGCACGCTGATGACATTAAGGCTGAGTTCTACCAAGTCGGTATTCAATACACTTATGATGTTGACGGTGATACGTGGAACTGGCGCAGTGGTGCATTCCAACTAGAATCGCTACCTATTCCAAGCCTGCCGTTACCTAACGCTGCAACAGCGTTGATGGCATTGGGAACGTCAGAGCTTAGTATTAGCGACGTGAACGTGGTTAACGGCATGAAGAATGCGCAGCTTCCTGGGCGTATGCAGCAAATTAGCGAACAACCGGTGATTGTGCTTGATGTAGCACACAACCCGCATTCTGCTGAGTACTTTGCGCAGCAAGTCGCGAAGAAGTATGCAGGCAAAAATTTACACGTTGTAGTCGCCATGCTTCATGACAAAGATATCCCCGCGACATTGGAAGTATTAGCTCCAATAACAACACATTGGTACCCAGCTTCGCTGAACGGCCCACGAGCCGCAACAGCCGCTGAATTGTGTCAAAGCTTACCTGAAGGTGTAGAGCGGTATTCAAACCCTGTTGTAGCGTTTGAAGCGGCTTTAGCTTCTGTTAAAGGTGACGATGTTGTGTTGGTTGTCGGTTCTTTCCATACAGTGGGTGAAGTGTTGGAGCATTGGCAGAAAAAAGGAAACTAAATGGCAAGTAAATTCCAAAGCCGGTTAGTCGGCACCATCATTTTAGTGGCCATTGGCGTGATTGTATTGCCCGATGTACTAGATGGTAAGAAGCTCCACTACAAAGAAGAGTTTGCAAGCATTCCAATTAAGCCTGAGCTTGATAGTAATGTTGAAGTGTTTGAAGTACTCGATCCCGTTGAAGATCAGATAGCGCTACCGGATTCTCCGGTTGAGCAAGTGGTTGAAAGTGGTCGTACTGATAATTCAAACACGCAAACCGCGTCTTCTTCTAATGATAAAGAAGCAGACAAAGTGGCAGTTGTGGTTAAGCCGGTACCTGAAAAAAATGAATACCAAGACAGTGCTTGGATTATTCAATTGATGGCTTTGAAGAATGCTGACAACGCAAAAAACGTTGTTAAGGATCTGCAAAAGCGCGGTTATCAGGCTCACACCAAGCAAGAAAAAACTTTTACGCGAGTAATTATTGGCCCGGATGTCTCTAAATCCAAACTTGAGCGACAAATTAAGGAATTAGAAAAAATTACGGGTTCAAAAGGCCAGTTGCTCAAATTTAAACCGTTAAATCCATAAGAAAACGTTTGCGTCAGCATTTTTTCTGTTAAAATGCGCGCCAACTTAAGATGAAGAATTCATGAATTGGTTAGATTTTGTCATTTTAGGCGTGATCGGCTTCTCTGCCGTGATCAGTTTAGTTCGTGGTTTCGCTAAAGAAGCCTTGTCACTCGTTATTTGGTTTGGAGCATTTTTTATTGCTAGCCAGTACTACGCTAAATTAGCGATGTACTTCACCAATATCGAAGATGAGATGTTTCGAAACGGAACTGCGATAGCAGCATTGTTTGTTGCAACGTTAGTTGTGGGTGCCTTAGTTAACTATGTCATCGGTCAACTAGTTCAGAAAACAGGCCTGTCAGGTACAGACAGAATCCTCGGTGTCGTCTTTGGTGGCTTACGTGGTGTTTTGATTGTTTCTGCAGTGTTGTTTTTCATGGATGCGTTTACTGCATTCCCAAGTTCTGAGTGGTGGAAGAATTCGCAATTGGTTCCAGAATTTAGTCGAATCATTGCGCCGTTCTTCGAGCATTTACAAGCAACATCTAGTTTCTTATCTGGCGCGCTCTAGCGCCAGTTAATGTCGAAAAATCGAGGATTAGGACATGTGTGGTATTGTTGGAATCGTGGGTTCAACACCTGTAAACCAGTCTATTTATGACGCTTTAACGGTATTGCAGCATCGTGGCCAAGATGCCGCTGGTATTTGTACCATAGAAAGCAATCGTTTCCGTCTGCGTAAGGCGAACGGTTTAGTAAAAGATGTTTTTGAAGCAAAACACATGCAGCGCCTACAAGGTGAAGTTGGTATTGGCCATGTTCGTTATCCTACTGCGGGTAGTTCAAGTGCGTCTGAAGCTCAGCCTTTCTACGTAAACTCTCCTTTTGGCATTACGTTGGCGCACAACGGTAACCTGACGAACGCAAACGAAGTTCGTGAGAAGTTGTTCGAAAAAGACCGTCGTCATGTAAACACAACCTCTGACTCTGAAGTTCTACTGAACGTATTAGCTCATGAGATCGATACTGTTAAAGGTAACGTAACTTCAGATGACGTTTTCCGCGCTGTGGCAAATGTGCATCGTACAATTCGTGGTGCTTACGCCGTAACGGCGATGATCATCGGCCACGGTATGATCGCATTCCGTGACCCACATGGTATTCGTCCATTGTGTCTTGGTAAGCGTGAAGTTCAAGGTAAAACAGAGTACATGGTTGCGTCTGAATCGGTAGCACTCGATGCTGTTGGTTTCGACTTCATGCGCGACGTAGCACCAGGTGAAGCTATCTACGCAACGTTTGACGGTGAGCTTTTCACTAAGCAATGTGCAGACAACCCACAACTAAACCCATGTATCTTTGAGTTTGTATACTTTGCACGCCCAGATTCATTCATCGACAAAATCTCGGTTTACAGCGCACGCGTTGAGATGGGTGAGATGCTTGGTATGCGTATTAAAGAAGAGTACGCAGACTTAGACATTGATGTAGTTATTCCAATCCCTGAAACATCAAACGATATTGCGCTACGAATCGCTCAAGCGATCAATAAGCCATACCGTCAAGGTTTCGTGAAAAACCGCTATGTTGGCCGCACATTCATCATGCCAGGTCAGCAACAACGTAAGAAGTCGGTTCGCCGTAAGCTCAACGCAATTCGCTCTGAGTTTAAAGGTAAGAACGTTCTTCTGGTTGACGATTCTATCGTTCGCGGCACAACATCAGAGCAGATCATTGAGATGGCTCGTGATTCTGGCGCAAATAAGGTCTTCATGGTTTCAGCTGCTCCAGAGGTTCGCTTCCCTAACGTTTACGGCATTGATATGCCGAGCGCGACAGAGTTGATTGCTCATGGTCGTGATAACGAAACGATTTGTAAGCAGATTGGCGCAGACGCCTTGATTTTCCAAACGCTACCAGATCTGATTTCTGCAGTGGGCATGGGCAATCAAGACATCTCTCGTTTTGATACTTCTGTATTTAACGGCGAGTATGTAACGGGCGATATCGACCAAGTGTACCTAGATTTCCTAGACTCTTTGCGTAATGACGACTCAAAGGTTCAGCGTGAGATTCAACAAGATCTTGCTAACTTAGAGTTACACAACGAAGGCGCTTAACTAGCGTTTCGTTAGTCATACAGAGTTTCGCTAGCGATACAGAAAATAAATAACCAGAGCATCGGCTCTGGTTTTTTGTTTATAGAGAAGGGGATTGACCTTAATGAATGTGGTATGCGATCACAAAATCAATAAACAATCTCACTTTCTCTGGTAGATGGTCTTTGTGGTTATAAAGCATGTAAATATCACGAGGGTTAGCGCTCCAGTCTTCTAAGACTTGCACTAAGCTGCCATCTTCAATGTATTCACGAATCATCACGTCAGGCATCAGGGTGATACCTAGGCCTTCTGAGCACGCTTGTCTTACGACATTAAGCGCATTGGCGTTGAAACGGCCTTTCTCGCTATTCACCACCGTCTCTTCATTCGAATTACTCAGCTGCCACTTAATCAGCGGGTAGCCTTTGAGTAGCGAATGGTTCGCTAGCTCTTCAGCATGGCTTGGAGCTGGGTTCTTCGCTAAGTACTCAGGGCTCGCGATAAGAATATCTTTGACTTCACTGATTTTTCGAGCGATTAGGCTTGAATCACGCTGAGGGCCGACTCGGAAAATTACGTCCCACTCCGTTGGATCCAGCTGATCCGCTTGGTTGTTCATCATCAGCTCAATATTGATATCAGGGTATTGAATCATGAATTCACTGAACATTGGCATCATCATGCGCTTGGTCAGGTTTGAGGGTGCCGTAATACGAATCTTACCGGAAGCGCCTTTGCACACGTCAGTTAACTCTTCTGCAGTAGAAGAGAGACGTTGCAACAGCGGAGAGCATTCATTGAAGAAACGTTCGCCTGCCTCTGTTAAAGAAAGTTTACGCGCGTGTCTATTGAGAAGCCTAAGGTTCAAAGAATCTTCTAAGGCTTGGATGCGTCGTGTGATGGTCGCAACCGGAATCATAGTCTTGCGCGATGTTGCGGTGTAGCTCCCATTTTCAACGACGAGTCGAAAGAGGTTTAAATCATCTAATTTCATAAATCCAGACACATTTGTTTACAATCTCATCTAATTTATACGTAACAGTGAGATCAATGTTTGCGTTACGTCAACTCGTTGCACTATTTACAAGTATTCCAACCCTCGTCACGAATTACCAGTAAAGAGTGCAAATTTGTGTATTTAGCATTTTATTACTAAGTTTTATATTAGTTCTTAGAACAGATAACAATAATAATTCGACTTAGTTTTGTGAGGTTATAGATTATGTACAAAACTCACAGTCAGCCAGTAATGACCTCGGCTCAGGAAGTAATTAACCAAAAATGCGTGATGTTGGTTGATGATGATCCTATTTTTCGCCGTATAACCAGCGCGTACCTAGACAAGGTAGGTTATAAAGTGGTTGAGGCTGAAAATGGACTGGACGCTTTGCAGAAACTTAGAGACTCAGCGCCAGATTTAATTGTGTGTGACTTATCAATGCCAATACTTGATGGCATAGAGCTTGTGGAAGAGCTCAGTTTAGAGTACCCGTCACTGCCTATGATCGTTGTGTCTGGCACTGATGATATGTCTGACGTGGCGAAAGCCTTGCGATTTGGTATTAAAGACTTCTTGGCGAAGCCGTTAGAGGATCACCGTCACCTAGGAAGTGCGATTGCGAATACATTGACAGATTCGTTCGATAACATTTCAGACCAACGAGATTTTTCGAGCCAATGGTTCTGTGTGGATGATGGGGGAGAGATCCCTGAAGACCAAGAACTGCATTGGCACCTGAATTACCTTCAAGATAACCCAAGCGCAGCAAAAGACTTACTGCATGCGCTGCTTCCAGAGAAAGATACGCGACAAGGCTCATGGCGTTGCAGTTACCGGTTACTGCAATCAACAGAGATGATGCCACTTGTGTTTGACTATGCGTGGATGATGAACGGGCAGTTTGCTTTTTACCTCGTCGATTCATCGTCGTCTGATAATGGCGGCTCCGCGACAACATTGTTAGTGAGAGCGCTGTTCCACGATTACATAAGAAACAGAAAAGATTTTAATGTTGATCTCAAAGATATTGCTGAAATCTTAGAGAAGGGGATTCGTTGCTCTAAATGCTCCACCCCAGTGAATGCCTTGTTTGGTGTTGCTGACCTTGCCGAGGGAACCATCTCCATTTTGCCTGCGGGTCTAGACGGGCAATGGTCGAATGGTGAATTGAATCAATATATTGCAGCAGGTGAGCGCTTGGGTGAGAACTGCAAGAAGAACTTTATTACGCGGGACCTTCCGATCGAACAGGGCTGCCAACTGTCGTTGAGCCTACTTGGAGCGGCAAGTTTTAGTTTAGACATACACCAAGGGTCTACTGATTAACCCTATATTTCCTCGGTTTTTGTGAATAATTGATTGAGGTATAGTTGCGCAAATGGTGTGGCTATGCCTTTTTTGTTAAATGTCGATTTAGCAAAGTGGGTTTGGTTCGCCGGATACTTACCTTCACTAACAAAAACAAGAAGCAATCATGGCAGATAACAAAGACTTTCAAGACCCGTTTAATGTATTCTACTTTTTAGGATTTTTAGCCGCATTTTTAATGATTCCATTGCTACCAGCAACACTTACGTTGATCCGCGTATTCAATGGTTACGCAACATTCTAGTTAAGCTGTCGTCGCCGATTGGTGATAGCTAACTCAAGGAGGCCACAATTAGCGTTCGAGTTTTAAGCCTCAATATTGCTGGTGGCCTTTGTATATTTCTCGCAGTTCTAGGGATAGTTTTGCCCGTTCTGCCAACCACTCCTTTTCTCCTTCTTGCCAGCGCATGCTTCATGCGAAGCAATCCGAAAGTTCATAAATGGATGCATGAGCACAAAACGCTGGGTCCTTTGCTGAACAATTGGTATCAACACGGTGCCGTCACCAAACAAGTTAAAACGCGTGGCGTATTCTTTATCTTGTTGAGTTTTGCGTTATCCATCTACTTTGCCCCTATCATTTGGGTCAAGGCTTTCCTAATTTGTGTACTTGTTATTCTTCTCACATGGTTTATGCGACTTCCAACCCATGAGTTGGTTGCTGACAGCAAAGAAAATCACTACCATTAAGCCAGTGTGCCTGCTTGTATAGCGGGCGTTTATTATTTCAGCAATCAGAGTTATGACTCTCGTTGCAATTAATACCAATCGTACCTTTCCTTAATTCCGAGCGTTGATGTTTGATTCGTTAACGAGAGTTTGGAAAGCGGCCTAATGAAGTGCATAAGATTATGAACACAGAAAAAATCTCTCTGATCAAAGCAAGCATCAAAAGCATTCCTGATTACCCTAAAGCGGGTATTTTGTTCCGTGACGTAACAAGCTTGATGGAAGATCCAGTAGCTTACAAAGCGACTATCGACCTGCTAGCGGAAACATACAAGGACATGGGCTTTACTAAGATCGTTGGTACTGAAGCTCGTGGTTTCCTATTTGGTGCGCCTTTGGCACTTGAGCTAGGTGTTGGCTTCATTCCTGTTCGTAAGCCGGGCAAGCTGCCTCGTCAAACTGTGGCACAATCTTATGAGCTTGAGTACGGCACCGATACTCTAGAAATCCATACTGATGCTATCGTTGAAGGCGATAAAGTGTTGATGGTTGATGATTTGCTAGCAACGGGCGGTACGATTGAAGCAACAACAAAGTTGATTCGTCAGCTTGGTGGTGTGGTAGAACACGCTGCATTTGTTATTAACCTTCCAGAAATCGGTGGTGACAAGCGCTTACAAGGCTTAGGTCTAGAAGTGTTTAGCATCTGCGAATTCGACGGTCATTAATCCTTTTCGGAATTATTCATGAGCTATCTTGCGTTAGCGCGAAAATGGCGACCAACCAAATTCAAAGAAGTGGTTGGTCAAGCCCATGTTTTAACAGCATTAGAGAATGCCCTTAGCCAGAATAGGTTGCACCACGCATACCTGTTCAGCGGTACACGAGGTGTTGGTAAAACAACCATCGGTCGTTTGTTTGCTAAGGGACTCAACTGTGAAACAGGCATTACCTCAACACCTTGTGGTGAATGTGCAACCTGTAAAGAAATCGATGAAGGTCGCTTTGTTGACCTGCTCGAGATCGATGCTGCCTCACGTACTAAGGTAGAAGATACCCGCGAGCTTCTGGACAATGTTCAGTACAAGCCTGCACGTGGTCGCTTCAAGGTTTACCTAATCGATGAAGTCCACATGCTTTCCAGGCACAGCTTTAACGCGCTTCTAAAGACCTTAGAAGAGCCGCCTGAGTATGTGAAATTCTTGCTCGCAACAACGGATCCACAGAAGCTTCCAGTAACGATCTTGTCGCGTTGTTTGCAGTTCCATCTTAAGCCGATCAGCGTTGATAATATTCACGAGCAGCTCGATCATATTCTTGAACAAGAAGATGTGACGTCTGAATCTCGTGCGCTTGGAATGATTGCTCATGCTGCTGATGGCAGTATGCGTGATGCGCTAAGCCTTACAGACCAAGCTATCGCATTGGGTAATGGCAATGTCGTAACAGATACTGTTGCTCACATGCTCGGAACACTGGATACCGACCAAGCTATCCACTTGCTTGAAGCGATTAGCAGTAAGCAGCCACAGCAAGCGATGGCGTGTATCCAAAGCCTTGCTGAGAACGGTGTTGAGTGGGATGGTTTGCTGAATCAGCTTGCGGCCCAACTGCATCGTCTTGCGATGTTCCAAGCTTTGCCATCTACATTAGATAAGGCACAGCCTGACGCTGAGAAGCTTGAACTACTGAGCAAAGCGCTTAGCCCACAAGACATTCAACTCTACTACCAGATCGTATTGAAAGGTCGTGAAGACTTACCATTGTCGCCAACCGCTCGCGTTGGTATTGAGATGGTGGTTTTACGCATGTTGGCATTTAGACCAGCTGAACAAGCGGTTGCTACGGCAATCTCGACTCAGTCGGCAAGCCCAGCGCCAGTTCCAGCAGCTCAAGCTCAGAACGTTGCTCAGTCAGTGAGTCAACCTGCGCCAATGGCAGCTCCGAGACAGCCTCAGATGCAACAACAGGCGCCTCAACAGCAAGCTATGCAGCAGCCACCCGTGCAACAGACTCCAGCACAGTATTCAGATTCGCAAGGTTACGCTGAACATTCAGGCAACCAAGGTTATCCTGAGCAGGATTACCCGCATAGCCAGTATGACGCGCCTCCTGCTTATGATGAGCGTCCAAGCTACGGTGCAGAGCAGCCTCAGCAGCAACAAACGAATTATCAAAACCAGAGTCCGGTTCAACAGCCAAGCGCTGCACCTTCTGCTCCGCAAGAGCAGCCAGCGCGTGCAACTTCGCCTGTGAGTGGTTTACGCCACCAATTACGTTCTCAACGTAGAGGCAGTTCGGCAACAGAAAACAAAGGCTCGGCGCCAAAAAAGGCTAAAGCGACACCAGCTAAAACTTCAGTTCTTGATCGAGTTGCTCAGCAACACGGTGGTTCTGAGCGGGTGTCGCCAGCTTCTTTATCATCCTCTTCGACAGAAAATGTGACCAACGATAATGAACCTTATCGCTGGAAACCGTCTAAACCTGTAGTGAAAGAGGTGAGCAAAGAGCTTACACCTACTCAGATCAAGCGTGCGTTGGAGCATATTAAGACACCAGAAATGGTCGATAAATTGCTTCAAGAGTCGATTGCTCAAGATGAATGGTCAGCCACGATTCAAAAGCTAGAGACAGCCAAGCTTGTTGAACAGTTAGCATTGAACTCAGTGTTTGCTAAAAACGACACATCAATCACTTTAACGTTAAGAGCGAGCCAAGCTCATTTGAATACCGACCGTGCGCAGAGTGAGCTATTGCAGTCTCTCAATACTGTGCTTGGAGAAGAGTGTCATTTGAGTGTTGAAATCGGTGATGGTGGAGAAACGCCGCTAGAATTACGAGAACGACTGTATCAAGGTAAGTTGAAAGACGCGTTTACCGCTTTAGAAAACGATGCCAACGTACAGTTCATTGAAAGACGTTTTGACGCTGAACTCGACAGAGACAGCGTTCGTCCTATCTAGAACGTTTTCTTGTTTAGTGACCGGCATATCATCCCAGATAAGCAAATCTGAGAACTGAACATCGAGGGGTTGAATCACACTGTTTTAACCCCCATTTAAGCTCGTATAGCTTAATTAATTTTTAATAAACCAATTAGACCAGAGAGTATTAACATGTTTGGTAAAGGCGGTATGGGCAACATGATGAAGCAAGCCCAGCAAATGCAAGAGCGCATGCAAAAGCTTCAAGAAGAAATCGCAAATATGGAAGTTACAGGTGAGTCAGGTGCTGGCCTTGTAAAAGTAACGATCACTGGTAGCCACAGCGTTCGCCGTGTTGATATCGATGAAAGCCTAATGGAAGACGATAAAGAGATGCTTGAAGATCTTATCGCTGCTGCTTTCAACGATGCGGCTCGTCGCGTTGAAGAAACTCAAAAAGAGAAAATGGCTAGCGTAACTGGCGGAATGCAACTTCCACCAGGTATGAAGATGCCTTTCTAAGAAACTATTTCTAAAGGTTTATTCAGGCTGCGGTTTATCTTGAGTAAATCGTTACTTGAAAATTAGAACGGTTAAATATGCGTACCAGTCATATGCTGGAGCATTTGATG
This sequence comes from Vibrio sp. 10N.222.49.C12, assembly GCF_041475025.1. Lineage (NCBI taxonomy): Bacteria > Pseudomonadati > Pseudomonadota > Gammaproteobacteria > Vibrionales > Vibrionaceae > Vibrio > Vibrio sp. 10N.222.49.C12. Next base: position 66,780 of record NZ_JBFRVF010000019.1, read on the forward strand.
GAGGCCTTACGTTGTCTACCTGGGGTTGGCCCCAAGTCGGCGCAGCGTATGGCCTTTCATTTGTTACAGCGCGATAGAAAAGGCGGCCTACAGTTGGCTGAAGCTCTTAGCCAAGCAATGACCGAAATTGGTCACTGTAATGAGTGCCGTACTTTTACTGAAGAAGATACCTGCCACATTTGTACCAATCCTAAACGTCAGGAAAATGGTCAAATCTGTGTAGTAGAGAGCCCTGCAGACATTGCAGCTATCGAAGCAACTGGCCAATATTCAGGTCGTTACTTTGTATTGATGGGTCATCTTTCACCACTTGATGGTATTGGTCCAAGTGACATCGGTCTCGATGTTTTGGACTACCGCCTGCGTCGTGGTGATATCTCGGAAGTAATCCTAGCGACTAACCCAACAGTTGAAGGGGAAGCGACAGCGCACTACATTGCTGAGCTATGTAATGCCCATGAAGTGAACGCTAGCCGTATCGCTCATGGTGTTCCCGTTGGTGGTGAGCTAGAGCTGGTGGATGGCACCACGCTTTCGCACTCCTTACTCGGTCGTCATAAGATCTAAAAAAGCCGCTTGGTGAAGCATCACTAAGCGGCTTTTTCTTTTATTGCTTTAGACGTTTTTCAGCGCTTAATCTGAACCTCTTACCGCTTTGTATATCATCGCGCCAATCACGGCACCAATAATCGGTGCAACCCAGAATAGCCACAATTGCGAAACGGCCCAATCACCGACAAATACAGCCACGCCGGTACTTCGAGCAGGGTTCACAGAGGTGTTGGTTACAGGAATACTGATAAGGTGAATCAAGGTCAAACAGAGACCAATCGCGATAGGTGCAAATCCAGCCGGTGCTTTCGAATCAGTCGCGCCCATAATCACGAATAGGAAAACCATGGTCATGACCACTTCACAGACCAGTGCAGCGGTAAGTGAATAGCCGCCCGGTGAGTGTTCACCGTAACCATTTGAAGCAAAGCCAGAGGCAGCTGCATCAAAGCCAGCTTGGCCTGAAGCAATCACAAATAGCACGCCGCCCGCGATAATACCGCCAATCACTTGGGCAATAATATAAGGCGCAACATCCTTGCCATCAAAGCGACCACCACTCCATAGACCGATGGTGACAGCAGGGTTGAGGTGGCAACCGGATATATGACCAATAGCGAAAGCCATAGTGAGTACGGTTAAACCAAAGGCAAGGGAAACTCCGAGTAGACCAATTCCCACATCAGGGAAAGCTGCGGCTAAGACGGCACTACCACAACCGCCTAACACCAACCAAAACGTACCGAACATTTCTGCGATATACTTATTCATAACTATCCTTATTAATCTTTACCAGTATCAATAAGATAGTTTAGATTTCGCAGAAGTGTGAAATCTTGTGTATATAGTTGAAAGAAAGAACAGAGAATCTTATGTAATCACTTCGAACTCGCACTAAAGATCGTTAAGGTCAATCGTATTCTATCGCTATTTTAGCAAGTAAGAGTGACCTGATAATTAGCCGTATTTGTGTCAGTATTCTTTTTATTTAAACTACGATGAGTTGATAAAAATTAAGTAAGTTCTACTTCTACCAACACCCCAAAGTGATCTGATACAACCGGATAAAAATCGTGATTAAAAATTACCTTATGCTGCTTTACCACTACAGGTTGATTACTAAGTACTAAATCAATGCGTAGCGCTTGGCTATTTTGCTCCCAACCATCAATGTTTTTAATGACAGTGGTTCCATCATCTTTGATTTCTGCTCTTTCATAACAATCCATCAAACCGCTTTGTAATACGTAATCATAGCCTTCATTACGTATATGAGCTGGGTTGTTGAAATCGCCTAATAGAAAGCTCAACTCTGTTGGTAAAGTTGCCTTGATTCGGTCGAACTGATCCTCAAATGAGTTCTCTGAGTCATTCCACCAGCCACAATGACAATTATAAAGATTAAAATCACCCTGTTGAGAGGTCACTTTAATACGCACTGCTCGCCGATGTTTCCAAAAGCTCATATCATAGTTATCACTTAAATCAATGACCTCATGTTCGACAATCGGTAGTCGCGTTAAAAATGAGAGCCCCTCTTGATATACTTCATAACTTTGATGAACGAAATCCCACGTAAGTTGGTAGTGATGACCGTATTCCATGAGTTTTTTCTGTAATAAATAACCATAGTTATTCGCCAACACAGTGTGATTGGTTAATATATTGGCATCAACGGCCGGGCTATCTTGATGTTGATTCACTTCCTGTAATGCAACCACATCGCACCCTTGCTCGATAATGGCTTGCGCGACCACATCTAACTTTTCTAGCTGTTTTTCTTCTTGCCAACTGTGGGTATTTAGTGTCATTAACTTCATTATTATTCACTCATTTATTCTAGTGAGATAAAACGCAGCGCAAGGCTGCGTTTCTCGAGGTTATTTGATCTAAAAAGAATTACGCAGGTTGTGCTGAATATTTCTCTATTAACTTAGATTTAATAACATCCACCCCAGGGCCATAAATAACTTGTACACCCTGTTCTTTAATCACAGCACCAAGAGCCCCTGTCGGCTTCCATGACGCATATTCAGCAACCAACTTCGGATCATTAACTGTAATACGCAAGCGAGTCATACAAGCATCAATCTCAGCAATATTGGCACGGCCACCTAAATTCTGAATAATAATGTTCATCTTCTCATCTTCTGACATCGATTCTGAGCTTTCATCCAGGTAGTTACCCATACGACCCGGTGTTGGTAACTTCAATTTCACGATTAGGAAGCGGAACAATCCATAGTTAACCACAAAGAAAACAATAGAAACTAATGCAAAGCGAACCAGATCACCACCGATGCCCGCTGAAACCATCATAGGTATACGAGTGAGTAACTCAATCAAACCAAAGGCATGTACACGTAGGTCCATCACATCGACCAACGCAAATGCAACTCCTGTTAACACAGCATGTGCAACATACAAAACGGGAGCGATAAACATAAACATGAATTCAATAGGCTCAGTCACACCGGTTAATAACACAGCAAGACAGGCAGATAAGAACATTGGCTTATATTGTGCGCGCTTATCACTATCAACACAGTGATACATCGCAAGTCCAATACCAATCAATGAAGAGGCTGCGATAATAACTTGGCCTGCTTTAAAGCGTGCTGGGTGCACCGTATCTAACAGGTGTTGGTAAGTTGTCGGATCGCTTAATTTAAGATTATTTAAATCGCTGACCCAAGCAAGCCATAATGGATCTTGACCATAAACACTTGAGCCCGCATTCATCCCAGTCAAAAGCTCATAAGTACCACCCAACTCGGTGTAATTCATTGGAATAGTTAAAGTGTGGTGTAAACCAAATGGCAGTAATAAACGCTCTAACGTACCATACAAGAAAGGAGCAGTGATCGGCGCAGTGTCTTTAGAGGTAGCAATCCATTGACCAAAATCATTAAGCGCACCTTGAATTAAAGGCCATATTACAGATAAACCAAACGCAATAATCAGCGAATAGAAAATAACAACAAAAGGTACAAAACGCTTACCGTTGAAAAATGCTAATGCCTGAGGTAAGCGAGCGAAGTCATGATAGCGGTTAAATAAGTTGGCACCTAAATAGCCAGACATAATACCGATAAACACACCCATATTTAGGGCAGGAGCACCCAAAATATTCGTGAAGAATTGAGAGACAGGTAACTCAGAACCAAATAGGCTCATCACAACCGCTTCTGGGTCACTGAGCATAGCGTTATCCACGCCCAATATAACCCCAGTGATACGGTTGATTAAGATGAAGGCAATTAGCGCGGCAAATGCGCCACCTGCACGCTCTTTTGCCCACGAGCCACCAATCGCGACCGCAAATAATAGGTGAAGGTTAACAATGATCCCCCAACCTATGTTTTCCATTATAGCGCCTAGTGTTTCAATGGCACCAAACCCACCCGCATACATTGCGACCACTTTACCTAGTGATATCATGATACCAGCGGCAGGCATCACCGCGATAACAACGATAAGGGACTTCCCAAATCGTTGCCAAAAATCAAACGATAGTAACTTACTCATAAATAGTTCCTTGATTTAAATACAGGCTAACGTTATCAGCGCCTAGCCATAAATATAATTTAGTGCTTTCTTGCAAATATATACGCGGCATAAGCGGGGGCTATTTGCGTTGTTATAAAATCTGAGCGAACGTGTTCATTGTTAATATTCTGATTATCAAGCATTAACTCGCCTAATTGGGTGCAGTCGATATCAACAACGCTCTCTTGTGGACTTAAATTGGTAATAATGGTCCATGTCATATCTTGAGCAACACGTTGATAAACATAGATATTAGGATCGTTAGCTAGCAGTAATTGATAACGGCCAACCACTAAGCTTTCATGTGACTTGCGCAAAGCAATCAACTGCTTATAGAAACCTAAGATCGAATTTGGATCTTGCTGTTGTTGCTCAACATTGATATCTGCATACTGTTGATTCACCGAGAACCAAGGTTGCACCTCAGAAAAACCGGCAAAATCCTGGTCATTCCATTGCATTGGCAAGCGACTGTGGTCGCGGGATACTTGATTTAACAAGGCTAAGATATCGGCATCGCTCTGACCTTGTTGCGATAGCTTTTGAATTAAATTTCTCGCAGACACATCGTTAAATTCGTCAAGAGAAGTAAACTGATGATTTACCATACCAATCTCTTGGCCCTGATAAATAAATGGAGTTCCTTTCATCAAGAAATAACAACTCGCTAACGCGGTAGCACTGGCATACCTAGAGTTAGGATCGGCAAAAGTATCAATACTACGAGCTTGATCGTGGTTTTCTAAATAAAGCGCATTCCAGCCTTTACCTTCTAAGGCATCTTGCCAACGCGATAAAATGCGTTTGAACGCCACGAGATCGAAATTCTCGTTGCTTTGTTCTTCCGACCATAGCTTCATGTGTTCAAACTGAAAAATCATGTTAAAAACACCACCTTGATCGTGCTCGGTCGCTTCAGCAACCCAAGGCAATGCGTTGTCGGCCGTCACCCCATTGGCCTCACCAACGGTCACGATATCAAAAGGCGAAAACGCCTGCTCTTTTAACTCATACAGATGTTTTTCAATCCCTGCCACATTCATATGATAATCGAATGAAGAGACATAGTTTTCACCCTTTGGATTGGGTAAAGAGGGTAAACCAGCTTGTTTTTGAATATGGCTAATTGCATCGACACGGAAACCATCAATACCTCGTTCCAACCACCAATGAATCATTTTAAATAGTGCTTGTTTAACTTCAGGGTTTTCCCAATTAAGATCTGGCTGTTTTTTAGAAAATAGGTGCAAATAATATTGTGCAGTTTTGTCATCATATTCCCATGCACTACCATGAAAAATACTTTCCCAGTTATTTGGTTCGCAAGTCGGCTTTTCAGCTGTAGGCTCACAACCATCACGCCAAATATACCAATCACGCTTAGGGCTATCTTTGTTATCTCGCGATTCGATGAACCATGGATGCTCATCGCTAGTGTGGTTTATCACTAAATCCATAATAATGCGAATGCCACGTTCATGAGCAGCAGTGATTAATTTATCCACATCCTCAAGGGTTCCAAAGTCAGGATGAATCGCTTGATAGTCACTGATATCGTAACCGTTATCATCATTCGGTGATGCGTAGAATGGGCAGATCCATATTAAATCAATGCCCAAATCAGCAAGATAATCTAGCTTAGCAATGATCCCATTGATGTCACCAATACCGTCCTGGTTTGTATCATAAAAACTACGGGGATAAATTTGGTAGGCAGTTGCTTTCTTCCACCACGCGAGTGGTTTTGAGTGTAGATTATTAGCGAGTGTCATCGGTTATACTATGTATGTTATCGTTAACACATAGTGTTAAATGGAACCTATTTGGACTCAATACAATTTCAGAGAAACTGTGAACTTTCTCTCATTCTTATGTCGAATGTGCCTTCAACGGAACTGAAATCGCGCTTGAGCAATTTTTTGACAGCTTGGTAGCCCACTTGATAGTAGTTAAAAGCGACAGTAGTCAGGCTTGGGACTAACAAATCGCTGTAGTCATAGTCACCCATGCCTACAATCCATAAGTTATGACCAATCTTGAGTTGCTGTTCTTTGGCGCGACGATATAAACGAATAGCAATATTATCGGTGGCACAAAAGTAGACATGATTAGGCTGTAATTGAATTGCCTGGTAGCCGGCTTTGTCCTCCGAGTTGGCTAGAGCTTGTAGTGAAAAATTCAACTCAGGGACGGTGTCAGTAATGGTGGCTTGCATCAACTTAGTACGGCTGGAAAGCATACGCTCATCATAAATATAATGTACGGCTGCCAGCGGTGCCTGCTGTTGTTTTAACTGAGTGATGGTTTGGGAAACGAGTGCTTTAATTGCAGCATGGTCGGGGTAATATAAACAGCAATGGTGGGGTGTGTTTTTACCAATAAATAACACATTGTCTAAGGTTTGATAAAACGTCTCTTCGACACTGTGCTTTGAAGCAATAATAATAGTGCCCAATGCATTTAAGCCATTAAACTCTCTCACAGCTTGGCATTCTGACTCATGGTTAAACCCTGAGGCATGAAAAAGCATTCGTACTTGTGATTCATTGGCAGCCGCCAGTGCCCCTTTAATTACTAAACTAGTTGTATATGACTCAATGCGAGGAGCAACGAAACCAATAATATTAGATTGGCTACGAATGGAACGAGCAAATATATTAGGGGTATAATGATTTTCTTTGACGATAGCATCAATTTTAAGGCGATTTTCAGCCGAGACATAACCGTCATTAAAGTAACGTGACACGGTCATTGTTGAAATTCCAAGCTGTCTTGAAATCTCCGCCATGGTCATTTTTTTACTCATCACATTTTCCTTCCATAATGTATTATTGCCATATTATCCAATATATTGGCTGACAACAAAGTAAATAAAAACGCTACCTGATGATATACACATAGTACTTCAAGTTTATAAGATATTGTCCACTTCTTGACCTGAACTGAATACCCGTAGTTACGGCCTTGCTCGCTCAGGTCTTCAGTGCAACGACTGCTAATTTAAAAATGGGCAGGAGATATCACCGACGTAGCTACAAACAAATATTGGCTATAATTAGTTGCCATTATTGACCTTTATTCAAGGCAAGTTATTGGTTGGTTTATGGGTACGAGAATAAAGGCCTCATTGATCTGTGATGTCTTATCGATGGCTTTATTTCGCCGAGAGTTTCCTGAAACGGTTATTACTCATAGCGAGGTAGTCAGTATTGTTTGAAAGACTATTGAGGCCTCATAAGCACCTATAACCTAAAGCAAAGTATGAGTAGGAAAAGAAATTGCTGGGATATAGAAAAGGGCTAATACGCTTAGGTAATAGCTTCTAACTCGATCAGGTTATCAAGGGCTTCTTGGTCGGTTTTACCACAAATGACAGGGCAAGCTTTGAATTGGTGACATACCTTCGGGCGTGAAGGTTGACCAAATAATTTGCAGAGATCTTGCTCATTTAATTGGATGCAGCGTATCCCAGCAGGCTTACCATTAGGCATTCCAGGAATAGCAGATGTAATACTTGGAGCGATACAGCATGCTCCACAACCTAGGCGACATTCCATCAAATTAAACTCACTAAATAACAGGGTGCGCGATAGTAGCAAAAAATGATGAGAGTGACAGCTGTTGATTGAATCAAAGAATGAACAATTATTATCCTTGAACTTTTTATGGGCTAGCGGTATAACACGCACCCCAGTAAAAGAGTAAGAAGTAATCCTATGGCGAATCCATTTTGGCAAGAAAAGACACTAGAACAGATGACCGAGAATGAGTGGGAATCACTTTGCGACGGTTGTGGTAAGTGCTGCCTACATAAACTAATGGATGAAGATAGCGATGAAGTTTACTACACCAATGTGGCGTGTAGCTGGTTAAACGACAAAACATGTTCGTGTAAAGATTACCCGAACCGCTTCACTTCAGGTGAAGAGTGTTTGAAGCTGACTCGTGACAAGATCGATGAGTTTCACTGGCTACCAGACACTTGTGCTTACCGCCTTTTATCAGAATCTAAGCCGATTCCTGAATGGCACCCGTTGATCACCGGATCAAAAACAGAGATGCATGCAGCAGGTGAAAGCGTTCGTAACAAAGTGGTATACGAAATCGATGTTGTCGATTGGGAAGATCACATCTTGAACCACCCGAACCGCTAGTTAACGAAGACTAGTCAATCACCCGAATAAAAAAAAGGCTCACATTTCTGTGAGCCTTTGTCGTATTTAGGAGGGTCCAAATCAATGGACTGTGTCATGGCTAATGTCAAGCAAGCGGTAAGTCTGCAACCACCTGATTGAACGTGATACGAGCATTCTGAGCTTGCTCAGATAACTCGATCTTTTTCGCTTGTGCGGCACTAAGATTACTCTCGGCCTGCTCAAGTGCTTGTTGTAGGTTCTCTGGTAACTCGTGAGTTTCCATTTGTGAACCTTGTTCTAACACATAAGCGCGAATTTCTTTCTTCACTGCGGCAAGTTCTGTGTAAGCAACACGCTCAAGTTCTGCGGCTTCTTGTGCTGCATCTCTTTCTTTCTCAAACTGAGCCAACGCCATACCTTCAGCAGACCAAGGGTCCATGTCTGGCAGTTCTTCGATGTTGATCGTTGGCTCGATATACGCATCTTGATGGCGTAGGTCGAGGTTAGTCGCACGAACCGCTGAAATCATCAGCATCACAGAGATAGCAAGCAGTGGTAAGCCACCAACAATCGCCGCCGTTTGTAGCGTACTTAGACCGCCTAAGAACATTAGAATCGTTGGTAAGAACGACAGAGTAAATGCCCAGAACATACGGTTCCAGCGCATTGGCTCTTCGGTCACGTTGTTTTGTACAACAGACGCTAGGATGTATGAGATAGAGTCAAATGTTGTTGCCGTGAAAATGATACACAGCATTGTAAATACAGCGATAACCAGCGTGCTCATTGGCAATTGTGCAAGCATCGAGAAGATAGCTTTGGTTGCGCCTTCCGCATTCAAAATGGCAACGACATCTAGCTCACCAGAAAGCTGCAGTGATAGGCCGTAGTTACCTAAGATCATGAAGAACAGGAAACAACCTAGAGAACCAAAGAAGATCGACCCTGACACCATTTGTTTGATGGTTCTGCCGCGAGAGATACGCGCAACAAACAGACCCATACTCGGTGCAAATACTAGCCACCATGCCCAGTAGAAAATCGTCCAGTCTTGTGGGAAGTGAGTGTTTTCGAATGTACCGTAACCACCAAATGGTTCAGCCCACGTTGCCATCACGAAGAAGTTAGACAGTAGACGACCAATTGAGTCTAAGCCTGTTTCTAACATGAAGATTGTTGGACCCGCGATCAGAACGAAAGCCAGTAGACCCATCGCACCCCAGAAGTTGATGTTACTTAGGATCTTGATGCCTTTTTCCAATCCAGCATAAGATGAGTAAGCAAAAATCGCAGTACACACTAAAAGCACCATCACTTGCGTTAGGTTATTTTTAGGTAGACCAAATAGGTGATTTAGACCTTCAGTGATCAGAGGAGCGGCTAAACCTAATGTTGTTGCAGCGCCGCCTAATAGACCGAAAATGAATAGGATATCAACGATCTTTCCTGGTACGCCTTTACTACGGTGTTCACCAAGAACAGGCATTAATGCACTTGAGATCTTTAGAACAGGTTGTTTACGTACGTAGAAGAAGTAAGCGATAGGAATTGCCGGGATTAGGTAGATAGACCATGCGATTGGTCCCCAGTGGAATAGGCCGTAGGTCGCAGCCCAGCGTACTGCTTCTTCACTGCCAGGTTCTAGTTGGAAAGGCGGTGATTGGTAGTAGTAAGCCCACTCAATACAGCCCCAATACAAGATACTTGCACCGATACCGCCACAAAATAGCATGGCAGCCCATGATGCAGTTTTAAACTCAGGCTCTTCATCAGCTTCGCCTAGTTTAATTTGTCCCATATCACTGAATACTACGTACACCATAAATGCACAGGCTGCGAGACCTAGAGCAAGATACAGGAATCCGAGTTGATCAGTCATGAATGTTTTCGCAACCGCAATCCAGTCTGCGCCCTGTGCAGGGAACAAAATGAGCGGGAAAACTATCGTGAGTAGGAGTGCTATAGCACCAAAAAAGGTTGGCTTATCGATAAGCTCAAAAGTGTTTTTCACGAGTATTATTCCATTAAAATGAGAGCGGAATTATGGAATGAACTCGTTTTTTAGACCTAATCGGGTCTATTGTCGTAACGATAAATCGCTTTTATTCTAGAGAATGCGATAGGTTGGCAAGGCTAAATGAGTGCGAGAAGAATACCGCCTACGGTTGCCGCTGCGGACAGGTATTGCCCCGCTGAATAAGAACCATCATCTTCTTCTTCAATCTTATCTGGGTGATCCATACCCAAGGCACCATGAGCGAATGACTCAACTTTATCGGTAACTGTCGCGTTTTCTGCTTCGACTTTCTTCGCTTCTTTATCAATTTCTTTTAGGGCAGATAAGAGTGCTTTGCCTTCATCAGAAAGCCTAACCGTATTTTGCTCAACCTTAAGCGGTTTAGGCTTTTCAGCTTCGTTAGCTGAACTCTTAGCGTTCATCTGCGAAGGCGAATACAGCTGAGTATTACTCGTTCCTACTGGCGTCATATAGCTCTCCTTACCTATCCTTAAATATAGTATCGGCAGAGGTGTGAAAAACTTGTGCAATTAATCATCGATAGTGATGTTTTTTTATTCGCACATTACATTTTCGTCTGCTTGGTTAAATCGTCTATTTACTAAGCAAGTCTTGTGCCGATAAGAATGTTTGATTTTAGATAGAGTTAGGATGAATGACGGGAACGTGATCAAGTTGTGACGATGGGCTAATTATCTAGGATTAGCCCATCGACTCTTTAGCTTAGAAGAGTGGATCAACAGATCCTACTCACACTCTAGGCTAGCACTACGTTTTGACAGATGCTTGTATGCCTTCATTCGGTTCTCTTTCTTTACAAAGCGAGCCGGCGGCGAAAGCACTTCAAGCTGATAATCACCGCTATCCGATGAGATCGCTTCAACCGGGCTGATGATGGCGATTTTTAAATCAGGGTTACGACGTAGAATTGATGCCGCCGTCCCTAAACCACCCTCGGTGTGAAACTTGCCAGCCACGTGAATCACTTGTTTATCAGGGTTTGATGCTAGGTAATCCACAATCGACTCAGCCATGGTTTCGTCCCAGGTAACCTGAGCGGCAAACTGCTTTTCTGTTTGCTCTGGCGTACCGTGATGCATAGAAGCCATGAACTTTTCTTTGTAAGGGCTATCGCCAGTATCCACTTCGGCAGCAATCCATTGGCGTTGCTCGGTCGATAATTGGTCTAGGTAAGGCAATCCTTTACGGCCAATACACTGCACGAATGGCTTTGGTGCATTTGCCGCAATAACATCGACGTCGTTGGCTTTTGCGAACTCAACTAACGCGCGGTAATCACTTTCGTAATTTGGCCAAGCTGCCGCTTGAGACATGAGAATTTGTTCGCCAATTTCGCCGTTTAAGTATTGGTCAAGTGTGGCTTGGTGCTCTCGAGTGAACTGTTCCATTGAAAGCGCAATGTTTGATGTTGCGTTGCGGCGCGCTTTTAAGAAGTCGGTTTGGAAGCGGTGAATGGCAGAATGCGTGTGCCATTCGCCAATTAGAAACACATCAGCGTCAATCAGCTGCTCGGGTAATGCATCGAGAGAAAGTGTTTCGCCTTGTGGAGAAGCGAACTGGTAGTCATAGAATGTGGAAACGGATTCCGTTTGAGCCACTTTTTGAGAAGTGTCTTTTGCAGGTTGACTAGCACAAGCCGTGAGAAGAGTAGCTAATCCGATAAGAATAATACGTTGCATGAAATGCCTCCTTGAAGAACACGCATACTAAAGGAGGCAAGATAAGATTTCAATGCAAACGATAATCAATATCAATTAAATTTGTTTGCGGTACACTCGCAGCATAAAGTCAGCTTCACAGTTGAATTGCTCTGCCTCGGTGAGTTGTAGTTTAAACTCTTCACTCGCCTTCCAAGCAAACGGCGTCATCTGTAGCAGGTCGAATGCATCTGACCCCGATAGTTCCATCATATAGTTTAGTTGCTCTTGATGCTCAAGCGTAAAACCTTCGATCACTTCTGGATCTTCGTCGTGCAAGCGAACGCCATCATAAATTGCATCACGCAGTTGATACAGGTGTCGGCTAGCTGGTGTCACGGTGATCACCACACCATTATCTTTGATGGTGCGTTGTAACTCTTCAGCCTTGCAAGGCGCGTAAATGCGTAGAATTCCGTCTAAGCTGTTTTCAGCAAAGGGTAGGCGATGGCTTGATGCAACTGAGAAGTCGACAGCAGGGTAGCGTTTAGCGGCGTATTTGATAGCAATCTTAGAAATGTCTAGGCCAAAAGTAGCCCCTTTCTTTTCTTGAAGATTCACAGCAATTTCGTTGGTGTAATAACCTTCGCCACAACCAATATCCAATAGGCTAGGCGTCTCTTCTGGTAGATAGCGAGAACACAACGTCACCACCGCTTGGCGCATTGGGTCATAGTGGTTACCTTCAAGGAAGCGACGACGTGCCTGCATCATCTCTTTGTTGTCACCTGGATCTTTTGAGCGTTTGTGGTGCGCAGGCATCAAATTGACGTAGCCTTCTTTCGCTAGGTCGAACTGATGGTTCTTTTCACACTTAAACGTACGATCGTTTTGAGATAAAGGTTGGTGACACAAAGGGCATTGGTAAGTCATGGAGACCTCTAAAGGAGAATAGACAGCGCAAGTGTAACGAGCTAAAACCAAAAAGTAAAAGAGCGACATAAAGCCGCTCAAAAATCGTTTTTTATAACTGTATTTATACGGTTATTGGGCACTAATCACAGTGATCAGTTGGTGGTTTTCACCCGGCCGGAGTGTTTTACCGGCTTCTAGGCTTGGTGCGTGCAGTGTTGATTCAACACACAACATGGTTAGGTAACCGTCGTCTTGCATGTCACCCATACCCGCAGCCCCTTCAGCCCAAGGGTTCCACAGTACTGCTGAATTGTGACCGTGATTTTCAACGGTCAGTGTGCGATCAAATTTTTTGTCAGCAACACAGATTTGTGATTCTGGCTGAGTGTAAACGCGATCAATCGTGTCGGTCAGTACCAGTTCAGATCCACCTTGGCAGATCTTGCCACCTTGCAGGCTATCAATGTACTCAGCACCCATACCAGTGGTGGTTGTGTTGTGGATATCGCCGACGTTTAGGTAAGTGTGTAGTGCACCAGAGAAAGTCCATGGCTGAGAATCAGTGTTCTTCACGTCCAGCGTTACTTTTAGTTGTTCGCCGATCTCAACATTCAAGCGAGCATCAAACTGATGAGGCCATACTGCTAGCGTCTCTTCGCTTGGCTTCAGACCTAAGCTAACAATCACGCCAGCTTCGCTTTCACGGTGTTCAACCAATTGCCATTCACTTGAACGGGCAAAACCATGTGCTGGTGCTGCAATGCGACCAAACCAAGGCCAACATACTGGAATACCACCACGCAGAGCCGTTTTACCATCGAACTTAGCTTGTTGGCTCATCCAAATTAGGTCTTCTTGACCTTGCGGTTGGAATGACACCACATGGCCGCCAAACAGTGAAATCGCTGCGTTTGCTTTATCGTGGATAACGCGAACCAGTTTTACACCTTCGTGTTCAACGATAGTGACGTTGTCAGAAAGTACCGCCAGTGCAGGTAGAGTAGATAAATCCATTACATGATCCTTCTAAGGAAATTGAATTCAAATGCTGACTAGAGTGATGCTTGTGTTTTCATGAGTAACAAGCAGAGTCAGTATTAGAATTGAATTTTGCGTTTGGGCTATCTTGATGAGCTTAGACAGACGCGGTTTAAAAGATAGCAGGCATTAAAAAGGCGACACTAAGGTCGCCTTTTTCAAAGTCTGCTCAAAACAGTCTTCGCTAATGCTTATCTAAAGCGATTTCTAAAAAGAAATTACTTAGAGATGTGAGCGATTAGGTCTAGAACTTTGTTTGAGTAACCGATTTCGTTGTCGTACCAAGATACAACTTTAACGAATTTGTCAGTTAGAGCAACACCAGCTTTAGCATCGAATACTGAAGTTTGAACTTCACCGATGAAATCTTGTGATACTACTTGGTCTTCAGTGTAACCAAGAACGCCAGCCATTTCGCCTTCAGAAGCTTCTTTCATTGCAGCACAAATTTCTTCGTAAGATGCAGCTTCTTTTAGGTTAACTGTTAGGTCAACTACAGATACGTTAGCAGTTGGTACACGGAAAGCCATACCAGTTAGAAGGCCGTTTAGTTCTGGAAGAACAACGCCTACAGCTTTAGCAGCACCAGTTGAAGATGGGATGATGTTTTGAGAAGCACCACGGCCACCGCGCCAGTCTTTAGCAGAAGGGCCATCTACAGTTTTTTGAGTTGCTGTAGTAGCGTGAACTGTAGTCATAAGACCAGACTCAATGCCCCACTTATCGTTAAGTACTTTAGCGATAGGTGCAAGACAGTTAGTAGTACAAGAAGCGTTAGAAACGATGTCTTGACCAGCGTAAGATGCTTGGTTAACGCCCATTACGAACATTGGAGTTGCATCTTTAGAAGGACCAGTAAGAACTACTTTCTTAGCGCCAGCAGTGATGTGCTTACGTGCAGTCTCGTCAGTTAGGAAAAGACCAGTTGCTTCAGCAACTACGTCTACGTCGATAGCATCCCACTTAAGGTCTTCTGGGTTACGCTCAGCTGTAACACGTACAGTTTTACCGTTAACGATTAGGTTACCGCCTTCAACTTCAACAGTACCGTTGAAACGGCCGTGAGTTGAGTCGTACTTAAGCATGTATGCCATGTACTCTACGTCGATTAGATCGTTAATACCTACTACTTCGATGTCTGCACGCTCTTGAGCTGCGCGGAATACGAAACGGCCGATACGGCCAAAACCGTTAATACCTACTTTGATAGTCATTGTAGTTGCTCCACAACTTAATTTCTGATTAAAGATAACTGGTAGTAAAATTACAGAATCCAGTATACATCTGCAATAGATAATCCGACTTAACTTGTTTAATGTCAAAAAAAAGCGACGCTTTTCTTAACAATTGGGTGTAAGTGATTGAAAATTGACCATTGCAAGTGGCTCTGTACCCTTCCAGTTGGGTAAAATACCCCTAAATGATGATTCACTTATGAGTGTATATGTACAATGTTTCCTGGTGAGAAAGTATGTGCTACAAAACGACTCATATGCAAGCCTTTATAGAAAAAAGTAAATATAATAACTGAGAATGTGGAGAGATATTAACGTGATTCAAAAGGGAGGAAATATGATAAAGCCTGATGAATACTGGCGTGAGCGCCTAACGGACGACGAATTTTCAGTGTGTCGTGAGCGTGGTACTGAAGCCCCATATAGCGGCAAGTTACTGCACAACCATAAGACTGGCGTCTATAGCTGCACATGCTGTGAAAGCCCTTTGTTTCTGTCGGATAACAAATATGACTCTGGGTGTGGTTGGCCAAGCTTTGATGCCCCAGTGAATGATGAAGCAGTACGCTATATAGAAGATCTAAGTCACGGAATGAAGCGTGTAGAGATCCGTTGTACCGCCTGTGATAGCCATTTAGGTCACGTTTTTCCAGATGGCCCGAAGACCACAGGTGAACGGTTCTGTGTTAATTCAGTGTCGTTAATTTTCAACAAAAATGACGAAAGTACGAAATAACTTGTAACTATTGTCTAATCCTTACAGGTCGCATTTGTCGATTTAGGAATGCTGAAACGCCCAAGATTTCAGATTTAACTCTAGTACAAATAAAAACAGCTACCAAAAAGGTAGCTGTTTTTATTTGAAAGCAGGTGAATAAGAAGCTTAAGTAAGAACACTATAAATGAAGCGATCAGTAACTCGGGACGATTGAAGGGCTGTAAATTCCATCCTCAATCGCTTCGACGATGTTATCTGCGTCTTTATTTAGCTTCTTATAGGTTGCCTTGTCGAAATGGTACAACACCGTGAGCTCGGCTTCAGAAGCAATCGGCACGTCAAAGTCTTTGGCAACCATTGCCCAAACGTACGCTTTTTCCATATGTCCCAGGCTGTGGTTGATACTGGCCATCGACTTGAAGATTTCAGTGTTGGCTACCGAGCCATTAGAAAGCGTTAGCGCATTATTGAGTAGCTTAAGTGTCTTTATATGATTGCGGGTGGTATAGAAGGTTGCCAAGGCATATTGCATCTCAGCTGTGTTTAACGCTTCAGAGCCTTCTAGTTGTAGGAAACTGCGTCTGGCATTGGTGTCCCCAGTTTGCGACCACAAGAAGTAAAGCGTTTCCGGTGTATCAGATTTCGATAGCTCATCAACAATGCGCTCAGACTCTTCGATACTGTGCATTAAAGAGGTAAAGCGACGCTCTTGCAGCTTAGATTGATCGATCGTTTCGATCTGTGCCGCGAGCTCTAGGCACTTTTTGTAGGCAGTGACTAATTCGAATTCTTTAATTTTGTTGATTTCGGTGGGTTGCTTCTGAACTTCAAATCGATGCCAGATGAGGTCGGTACGTGCGACACGACATTGCCCATCGTTCATGTTCAATTGTTCACACTGAAGACCCGGATTGCTTTGGCACAGTTGATCGGTATTTTTGTTCCCTTCAAGACACCCAACCAGAGTGAAAGGCAATAGGCTAATCGCCAACCATTTCATAATTTTCATATTCCTTCACTTGTGATCAGATGCACTTATTATTGGTCAGGTTCTTGACTCAATTCTGTTACGGGTTATTTTCTGGTGAAAATTGTTAAAACTAAGGCTTTACCATGGATGCAGAACAACTTCTTAGCGCAATGACACCCGAGGTCTACGAACGTTTAACCTACGCAGTTGAAACGGGTAAATGGCCAGAAGGTACGGCGCTCTCAAAAGAACAGCGCGACTCGTGTATGCAAGCGGTTATGTTATACCAATCTAAACATAACTCTGAAGCTCAACATATGACAATTGCAGCTGGTGGTGAGATTAGCTTTAAATCTAAGTCTGAACTAAAGAAACAGTTTAAGTCAGATCAAGAAGACATTGTTAGGGTTAACCCGAATCATTAAGCTTAAATTACAACAAAGGGGTGGCAATGTGCCACCCCTTTTAGTTTAACTCGTTTATTTATAAGCAATAAAACGATTTAGTTCACGTTAAGCCGCCGTTACTTTCATAGAATAACTGGCTTTAACGTGAATCCTTGAACAGGTTATAAGCTCATCTCACCGCGCAATACTTGTTGCATCTGAGCCTTCACTTCTTCGTAGCCTAGGTTTTGGCTTAATAGATAATGCAACTTCGCCAGCGCCGCTTCTGGTGTCATATCGTAACCACTCACCACGCCCGCTTCTGCTAGTGCACAACCTGTCGCGTAACCACCCATGTTGACTTTACCAGCCAAACATTGAGTTAGGTTCACCACAATAACACCGCGCTCTGAGGCATCTTTCAGGTGCTGAAGCAGTTCTGGGTTTTGTGGTGCGTTACCCACACCGAAAGTAAGCAGAATCATCGCGTTAACAGGTTGTAATAGCGTGTTACGGATAACTTCGTGTGAGATGCCTGGGTACATTGTGATTACGCCGATAGGTTGCGGAGTAATGTTATGAACCTTGAAAGCACCTTTAGGTTGTTCGTTTACCTTTACGTTATTGCTAAGTTGGATATTGATACCCGCTTCTAGCAATGGATTCAGGTTTGGAGACGTAAACGCATTGAAGCCATCTGCGTGTGATTTTGTGCTGCGGTTACCACGCATCAACTTGTTGTTGAAGAACAGTGTCACTTCGTTGATAGGGTAGTTTGCGGCAATGTGAAGCGCATTCAGCAGGTTTGCTTGTCCGTCTGAACGAAGCTCTGCTAGTGGGATCTGAGAGCCCGTAACAATCACAGGTTTGCCGAGGTTTTCAAGCATGAAAGACAGTGCAGAGGCAGTGTAAGCCATAGTGTCTGTGCCATGCAGGATAACGAAACCATCGTACTTATCGTAGTTCGCGCGAATGTCATCAGCGATAGTCTGCCAATCAAGTGGCGTCATATCTGAAGAGTCCATTAATGGAGAGTATTCGTGAATGGTGTACTTAGGCATCTCTGGGCGATGGAATTCAGGCATGCCAGCTAGCTGCTTATCCATGAAACCTGCGACTGGAACATAGCCGTGGTCAATAGACTTCTGCATGCCAATTGTGCCGCCGGTGTACGCGATATAGATGTGTTTTCTTTCCATGGCGATTAATACTTAGTGTGATGTAGGGAACAGGGGGGCGATTATAGCGAATTATCATGCAATAAAAAGAGGCACCTCACACAGAGGTACCCCTTAGTCATTGAGTTATTGGCTCAACTTATTGAACTTGGCAATTTAAGCAGAAAGCGTATCGGCCTTGTGGGTCGTTAAAGTTGCCTAACAGCTGGCTATCTTGAGCTAACTGCTGAGTAACAGGCTGTAAACTGCTTGGTATCATCGATTGAATATCTAGGCCTATCGACATCTGAACTTGGTTCATAAATTCTTGAATAAATTGTTCAGTGGCCGAAAGTGGCTCTTCTACCCAGTAGATGTTGTAGCTTTCAAGCTCTGCAAGTGAAGCCGCAGCTGCAACCGCATCATCGAAATCACCAATCTCATCGACTAAGCCTTTCTGAATCGCATCTTGACCTGTCCAAACTCGACCTTGAGCAATCTTGTCGACAGCATCGACTTCCAGACCGCGATTTTCTCCAACTAGGCTGATGAATCGGCGGTATCCGTTTTCAATGCCCATTTGGAACGCGTCTTTCGCGCCATCGCTAAGTCCAGTTGTAATACCAAGACCTGAGAAAGGTGAGGTGCCAACGCCATCAGTGTAAACACCAATATCGTTCAACCCTTTTTCGAAGGTGGTGATAACACTGAAGATACCAATTGAACCCGTTAGTGTGGTTGGCTGAGCTAGGATCTTATCCGCACCCATCGAGATCCAGTAACCACCCGAAGCAGCAAGGCTCGACATCGACACAACAACCGGTTTACCCGCTTGCTTGATCGCTTCTATTTCATTACGGATAACTTCAGAAGCAAAGGCACTGCCACCTGGGCTATCGACACGAAGTACAACCGCTTTCACTTTATCGTCGTTACGTGCTTGGCGCAGTAGGGCTGCTGTGGTATCGCCGCCAACGGTGCCACGTGGTTGCTTGCCATCCATAATTGCGCCGCTCGCTACAATCACGGCAACGTCGTGTGATTCACTAGTCATGTTTGGAAGCATGGTTGTACGGTATTCGTAGTAACCAAACGCGTTGTAGCTGTCTTGGCCGTCACTGCCGAAAACATCGGCAAGCTCTAGTCGAACTTGCTGGCGTGTCGCTAGCTCATCCACTAAGCCAAGTTTCTCGGCCAGTTTTGCAATGTCACCGTCCACAGACTCAAGTTCTTTCAAGAAGGTGTCCATGCTTGGGTTCAGTGTCTTAGCGTCTATTTGACGGTTGTTGCTGACGTCATCAACGTACGCACCCCATAGTTGGCTTAACCAACGAGAAGCGGACTCTTTCGCTGCGTTTGACATGTCATCACGAATGAAAGGCTCAATAGCTGACTTATAAGTGCCCACACGGAACACGTGCGTATTTACGTCTAGTTTCTCTAACAACGTTTTGTAGTAAAGCGAGTAAGCGCTATAGCCTTTAAGAAGAACCCCACCATCTGGTGATAGGAAGACCTTAGTTGCGTAGCTGGCTAGGTAGTATTGGCTTTGGTTGTAAAAGTCACCCACCGCATAAATCGGTTTGCCTGTTGCTTTGAACTCATTCAATGCTTTAGCAATGTAGCGTAGCTTGGTCAGGTTGGTTTCTGGCAGCTCTTTGAGAGCTAAAACGATACCAGTAACCTTGTCATCGTCTTTTGCGTAGCGAATCGTTTCAACGATATCAAACAGGATGTTCTCTTTTGGAAGGTCTTTGCCAAGTAGTGAACCTGTGACCGAATCCATCGGATTGATATAGCGGCTTTGCTCTACGATAGGGCCAGACAGGTTAAGTACTAACGCTGATTCCTGTGGAACCGTCGGTTGGGCAGTATCTGAATGGAAGTACACAAAGTAGATGATGGCGATACTGAGTAAAAAGACTAGGTTAACCAGCGCAAGACGTATAAACGTAATGAGCTTCCAAATCCCTTTAAAGATCATGCCTATAAATTTGAATATTTTTTTCATTCTGTCTCCGCAGTGAGATCACGTCGCTTTAACAAGCCGTAGTACCATTAATCTCAATAATATGAACTGCTTAGTATCCTACGATAATTCCCAAGCTCAAACTACACCAAGAATTGTTAATCGATATATATTCTCATTAAGTGTAGTCAAATTAAGGGCTTCTGAACGATTAATACGTGCAGCATTATGATCGGTGTTACAAAAATGTAAACAGTTGTTTGAACTTTTGGTAATTGAACTATAATGTGGTCAGACCACAAGGATAAAATAATAGAAGTGATGTCTGCCATGTACCCACATTTACTTGAACCACTCGATCTTGGATTTACCCAGTTACGTAACCGTGTATTGATGGGATCAATGCATACAGGTTTAGAAGAAAATAAAGAAGGTCTCCACAAACTCGCCGCGTTTTATGAAGAGCGAGCAAAAGGAGGCGTTGGCCTTATTGTTACCGGTGGTTTCTCTCCTAATTTACGTGGCAGATTAACCCCATTTAGTGCTGAATTCAGTAAACTGAAGCATGCAAAAGCTCACCAAGTTGTTACCGAGGCCGTGCACAAGCATGGCGGTAAGATTGCCCTTCAGTTGCTGCATGCTGGCCGCTATGCCATGCACCCATTCGCGCAAAGTGCTTCGGGTATTAAAGCGCCAATCGCTAAGTTCGCACCGAGTGAGATGAGCCCTCGTCAGATCAAAAAGACCATCGGTGCCTTTGCCAATAGTGCAGAGCTAGCTCAGGTTGCTGGCTATGACGGAATTGAGATCATGGGCTCTGAAGGCTACTTGATTAACCAATTTATCTGTAAACGTACCAACATGCGTTATGACGAATGGGGCGGTTCTTATGAGAAGCGCATGCGTTTCCCGCTAGAGATCGTTAAATCGATTCGCGAAGCGGTGGGTAAAGATTTCATCATTATTTTCCGCTTATCGATGCTGGATTTGGTTGAGCAAGGCAGCACGTTCGAAGATGTTGTACTTTTGGCTCAGAAGCTAGAAGAAGCGGGCGTGACCATTATCAATACTGGTATTGGTTGGCATGAAGCTCGTGTCCCGACTATTGCGACACAAGTTCCAAGAGGAGCATTCTCTTGGGTGACGGAAAAAGTTAAACCATACGTGTCGATCCCAGTGGTGACATGTAACCGTATCAACACGCCAGAAGAGGCCGAACGTATTCTTAGCTCTGGGCAGGCTGATATGGTGTCTATGGCGCGTCCATTTTTGGCAGACCCGGATTTTGTTAATAAAGCAGCTCAAGACCAAGCTCAGTTCATCAATACCTGTATCGGTTGTAACCAAGCTTGCCTTGATAACGTGTTTAAAGGTAAACGTGCGAGCTGTTTGGTGAACCCACGCGCTTGTTACGAGACTGAAATTGTTGTTCAGCCAGCGCAAGCGACTAAGACCATTGCGGTTGTCGGCGCAGGCCCAGCCGGTTTAGCCTGTGCAACGACTTTAGCTCAGCGTGGGCATAAGGTTGACTTGATTGAGAAAAATGACCGTATCGGCGGTCAGTTTAGATTGGCAATGCAGATTCCGGGTAAAGAAGAATTCAGAGAAACGATTCGCTACTTTGCTAACCAAATCGACGCATCAGGCGTGAACCTGAAACTGGATACTGAGGCAACGTTTGAGATGTTGTTGAAGTACGATGAAGTCGTGATGGCGGCTGGCGTAGAGCCAAGAAAGCTCGATATTGAGGGCATTGAACAAGAAAACGTGGTCGATTACCAAACCTTGATTCGTGAAAAGACACCAGTAGGCGAAAAGGTCGCGATTGTTGGTGCTGGTGGTATTGGTGTCGATGTGGCAACCATGCTGACAGAACCGACTTCACACAGCCTAGACGATTGGCTGCATGAGTGGGGCATCGATAAGAATATGGAACACCCAGGCGGACTTTACCCTTACCCTGATTCATTCAGCGATAAAACGGTGTGGGTGATGCAGCGTAAAGCGGGTCGTGTTGGTAAAGGTCCGGGCAAAACTACAGGCTGGATTCACAAACGCACACTAGAAAAACGCGGTGTTAATCTACTGGGTGGCGTGAGCTACAACAAGATTGATGACCAAGGTCTGCATATCAGCGTTGGTAAGAAAGAGCAGGTGCTGGATGCTGACTCGGTTATCGTATGTGCAGGTCAGGTGTCAGTTCGTCCATTCGAAGACATGTGGCAAGAGTTTGGTGGCAAACTGCATGTGATAGGCGGCGCCGATTACGCGGGTGAATTGGATGCAGTACGCGCAATTCGTCAAGGTGTTGAGCTAGCGATTAAGTTATAGAATCAGCTATCAAACTGTAATCTTATCAGTAGATATTGTTACTTAATTTGCTGAGTTAGATTTTGAACAAGGCTCCTAAGTCATAGATTTAGGAGCCTTTATTGTTTCTAATCTAGCCTAAATGGACAGCCGTTGAGATTTATTATCGTTTGTATTCTGTGCTAAAGTTCAAGTATACAAATAATAAAGAAATAGTAAGGACTTCAAATGGATGCTTTGGATCTATTGCTCAACAGACGCTCAATCGCAAAACTCTCTGATCCGGCACCTGAAGGTGTGGCGTTAGAAAACATCATCAAAGCAGGGCTGCGTGCTCCAGACCACGGTGCACTAACACCATGGCGCTTTGTTATCGCGCAAGGTTCAGGCCTACAAAAGCTTTCAGACATCTTGGTGCGCGCCGCTGAAGCGGATGACAGCGAAGAAGCGGTTATCGAGAAAGTAAAAAAAGCGCCGTTCCGAGCTCCGATGGTGATTACTGTGATTGCCAAAGTAACTGAGCACGAGAAAGTGCCTGCTATCGAACAACATCTGTCTGCGGGTTGTGCTGCACAGGCGATGCAAATGGCCGCAGTCGCACAAGGTTTCCAAGGCTTTTGGCGCTCAGGTAAATGGATGTTCCACCCAGAAGTACACCAAGCATTTGGCCTAGAAGGCGACGATGAAATTGTTGGCTTCCTATACCTAGGCACTCCAGGCTGTACACCAATGAAAGTGCCAGAGCGCGACTTCTCTAAGTTCGTTGAGTTTTTATAAAGAAAGCTGAAGCTTGAATAGTGGAATGCTAACTGTATAAACAACCAGTTTTTCTTGATTTATTAGAGCCACATTAGATAATGTGGCTCTAATTGTTTGTAGCATCTGGAAAAACATGTCTCGCCTTATTATTGCTGAAAAACCAAGCCTCGGCCGCGCGATCGCCGCTGCACTACCTAATCCACAAAAGAAAGACCAAGGGTTTATCAAATGTGGCAATGGGGATGTGGTGACTTGGTGTATTGGACACTTATTGGAGCAGGTTGAGCCGGATGCTTATGACGACCGTTATAAGAAGTGGAATTTAGCCGATCTTCCTATCGTGCCGGAGCAATGGCAGCTAAGACCGCGTAAGACTTCAAGCAAACAGCTCACGGTGATCCGAAAGCTATTGAAGGACGCCACTCAAATTGTTCACGCCGGAGACCCGGATAGAGAAGGGCAGTTGCTGGTTGATGAAGTGATTGATTACTGCAAAGTCTCTAAGGCTAAGAAAGAGTCGATGGACAGGCTACTGATCAGCGACTTGAACTTACCTGCCGTAAAACGTGCACTTTCTCAAATGCGCAGCAACCGTGACTTTATTCCGCTTTCTATTTCCGCATTAGCGCGCTCTAGAGCCGATTGGCTGTATGGCATGAACATGACTCGTGCTTATACCTTACTCGGTCAAAAGGCTGGCTACCAAGGTGTGTTGTCGGTCGGGCGAGTACAAACGCCTGTACTTGGTTTGGTGGTAAGGCGCGATGAAGAGATCGAAAACTTTATTCCGAAAGATTACTTCACTTTGCACGCTTTGATCCCTTATCAAAATCACGGCCAGAGCTTTGATATTCGTGCGCGTTGGAAGCCAAGCGAAGCATGTAAACCATGGCAAGATGAAGAAGGGCGCGTGCTCAATCGAAAGCTGGTTGAGAATGTGGCTAACCGAATTGCGAATCAACCCGCGACGGTGACGGAATCAGAGCAAAAGCAAAGTAAACAAGCTGCGCCACTGCCTTACTCGCTGTCAGCCTTGCAGATTGATGCGTCTAAGCGTTTTGGTATGAGTGCTCAACAGGTGTTAGATACGTGTCAGTCATTGTACGAGAAACACAAACTCATCACTTACCCACGTTCTGATAGCCGTTATCTACCTAAAGAGCACTACTCGCAGCGAGAATCGATCGTTGATGCTATCGCTAACAATGCGAAAGAGCTGCAAAGTGGCGCTCAAGGTGCGGACCTTTCTCTTAAATCAAAAGCATGGAACGACAGTAAGGTCGATGCTCACCACGCGATTATTCCTACTCCGAAGAAGTCATCGGTGAACGGCCTGTCTGCCAACGAGATGAAAATCTATCAGCAAATCGCTCGTCAGTATCTAATGCAGTTTTACCCACCTGCGGTTTTTGCTGATGCTAAGCTGGTCTTTGATATCGCTGGTGGCGTGTTCATCGCAAAAGGGCGTCAGCTTATCAACCCGGGTTGGAAGGTGTTGATGGGTAAAACGGATACCGAAGAAAAAGGGGATGGCACGGATACGGTTCCTCCATTGGATAAAGGTACGGTGTTGACGTGCCGTGAAGGCGTGATTGGTGATAAGAAAACTGAGCCACCAAAACACTTCACGGAAGCGACATTGCTTCAAGCGATGACAGGTATCGCGCGTTTTGTTGCGAACAAAGATCTCAAAGCCATTTTGAAAGAAACCGATGGCCTTGGCACAGAAGCAACCCGTGCGGGTATTCTAGATACTCTATTCAAAAGGCAGCTGCTAACGCGCCAAGGTAAGAGTATTCACAGTAGCCCTGCGGGCAGAGGCTTGATTCATGCCTTACCTGAGGATTCTACCTTCCCAGACATGACGGCACATTGGGAGCACCAGCTGCAAGGCATGGCAGAACGAAATCAAGCGTATCAGCCTTTCATGCAAGCGTTAGAAAGCAAGATTGATGGTTTAATGGGTAAAGTAAAAACGGGAGAAGTTCCTGAATCACTCCGCCACCTTCCTAAAGTCGAGAGACCTGCCTTCAAACGCCGTAAAGGCGGTGGGGCGAAGAAGTCTTACGCCAAGACAGGTACGTATGCTAAGAAAGGTACTTCCGCTAAAAAGAGCACTAAAAGCTAAGACTTATTGAGGTTAGGATTAGCGACCGACTTTACGGCCACAACGTTTAAACAGTTGCTGCCAATAGTCAACATGGCGACGAGTGGATGATCGAAAGGCTTGATGTGCATCTTGGATGGGAAAGTAATAACTGTGCAGTTCAGGTTGCGCGTCAAACATTCCTAGTTGCGGGGCTATGTGCTGATAGTAGCCATCCAGTTGCGCCATGTAAGGCTGAACCTTACCTATGTATTGTTGCTCGAACACATTGTTGAGATAGCGGAACTTAGTGGTGTCTCGTTGTTTACCACAGATGATCTTGTCATCAAAAGTTGTCAGCTGTTTGGTGATGGTATCAAGCTCAACTGACGCCCGAGCGAGCGAGTAGTATAAATCCCCAAGGGTCGAACTCTTCTCTAATACTTCTTGAACCTCAGTGGTTTTGCCGGAAACGAGCGATGTGTTTAACGCTTGATTGATGTGTTCTAACGCATCACTGGTTTGTCGTACCTGATCGCCTATATCAGCGCGTAACCACTGACTACCCCGCATTTGTGACTGCATAGCATCGCTGGCATAGATGAGATTCCATTGATGCAGTGGAAACTGTGCGAGTTTCTGTTGCTCAATTTCTCTTAGTAATTCTACGATCTCTGGGTCTAATTCATTACTGGATAAACATTTGCCCACGCCTTCAAGTAGCGCGACTTGATAATCGTAATTACGAAACTCATCCGCGACCTTGCCCAGAACCGAATTTCTTTCTGCAATCAGATTGAACAATCCACACTGACGAAGCTGGTAGCTGTCGATGAGGCCGATAGAGAGTGAGGGCACGTCAAGCAGCAGTTCTCGTTTTCTCGGTAGGCTTTCAAATTCCCATTCCTCTATTATCTCGTCAGCATCTTGTACTCTGGCTATCTTTGTTTGATAGTCGTCGAACAAGTCGCCGGGGCCATCACTGAAACAGCCAGCTAGCATCACTGTTAGACAAAACAGCGTTGAGTGCTTAACTAGGTTTGAGAGATGCCCTGCATTCATCTGTGGATTACCAGTCAATTTCGCTGCCATCGAAATTGAAGAAGTGACCACTCACTTCGGTATTCGCTGACTCGATGACTTCAATCAGGCCGGAAGCTGAAGTGTCGGTGTCGATCAGAGCATTAGGGCCACCCATTTCAGTCTGCACCCAACCTGGATGCAGTGCTAACACCGTAAAGCCATCATCGGTTAAGTCGTTGCTTAGGCTCTTCACCACGGAGTTTAGAGCGGCTTTAGAGGAGCGATAGATGTAACCGCCGCCTGAGGTGTTCTCTGACATACTGCCGACTCTAGAGGATAAACAAGCGACCTTTTTGATATCGCTGTCTTTGAGTAAAGGCAATAGCGTTTCGACAAGCTTTAGTGGAGCGATGGTGTTGACTTCGAATACACGACGCCACTCTTCAACATCGGTATTACCCAGCCCGTAGCCTTTAGGGCCATAGTAGCCAGCGTTGTTGATCAAGATATCAATCGACTTTATTTGCGAAGGGAGTTGGCTTACTGCTTGGTAATCGGTTATCTCTAATTGAATACAGGTAAGGTTGGTGTTGTGGTCTGCGAGTGAGAGCAGTTCTTTTGCTGAATTGTCATCACGATAAGTCGCGTACACCTTGTGATTACTTTCCAAGTATTGTCGAGTCAGGCTTAAGCCAATGCCGCGGTTCGCTCCAGTAATAAAAATAACGCTCATGGTGATTCCTTTTCAGTTCAATTAGTTAAGTTTGATGGCTTAACACGAGAAAATCAACGCTCCACCAACTGGCCATTAGCATTCCTACAAAAATCATTACTGCTGCCGCTGAGCCACAGATCACCCCAAAGATGAGTATTACGTTTTTCATTATGGTCTCTACTTTATAATTAATAACAATGATAACCATTATCATTAATTAAGGTTGTCGCCAAGTTTGAGGCTGTTATGATTTTGAGAAAGATACGCAATTAGCCTGATTATGATTCCTTTAATTTACCACCCAATCTATTCACAGTTACCTTTACCAGAAGGTCATCGCTACCCAATCAACAAATATCAGTTGTTGCATAGTGCTGTTGAGGCGCTGATGAATAGCGAACCTCGATGGAAGTGCAAGTTTGAAGTGTGCCAACCAACGCCGGTTTCGGTTGAGCAAGTAAAACAGGTACATGATAGCGAATATGTTGATTTGCTCGTGTCTGGTAAGTTACCTGCAGCAAAGATGAGACGTATCGGTTTCCCGTGGAGCGAGCAACTTATCGAAAGAACACTCTACTCAAGTGGTGGAACCTGCTTGGCCGCTGAAATGGCAATAGAGAGTGGTTTAGCGATTCATTTGAGTGGTGGTTATCATCATGCGCATCATGATTTTGGCAGTGGCTTTTGTTTGTTGAACGATTTGGTTTTAGCGGCAAAACACGCGCTGACCTTTGAACATATCGATAAAGTGCTGATCGTTGATAGCGACGTTCATCATGGTGATGGCACAGCAACTCTTTGCCAAGACAACGACGACATCATTACTCTGTCGTTCCACTGCGATAAAAACTTCCCTGCACGAAAGCCGCTATCCGATTTAGATGTGCCATTAAGTCGTGAAACAGAAGATGAAGAGTTCCTACGTTGTTTTGAACAAGTCACTAAGTTAGCGATTGCTCACCATCAACCTGATCTGATTATTTATGATGCGGGGATAGATATTCATCAAGACGATGAACTGGGTTATTTGAATGTCTCGACACAAGGGATATTTGAGCGCGACTGTTTCATGATTGAATTAGCGAAATCAGAGTCTATTCCGATGGCCTGCGTAGTCGGTGGCGGATATCGAACTCAACATCAAGATTTGGTGCCGATTCACATGCAGCTGTTAAAAGCGGCCTATCATGTTCACGGTTAACCTCTCAAATTAGCGGCTGATAGTTCATTGAAATGATGGTGTGAAATAAGCGCCTTTTGCACCATAAAAGACACGCTTGCACCATTGTGACTCATATAAAGTACTTTTTTATTAATTAGTTACGTATTTGTGTGGTTAATTGTGGTCTGTAAATTGCTTGACCCATGTGTCTATAAAAACACAAGGGATAAAAATGAACCTGACGGACAAGGAACGTAGTTGGCTTAATTGGTTTGGCGCAACAGGAAAACTGGCTATGCGCAGAGCTTGTTTCCTCAATCGAAGTAGGACGGAGGAGCTTGAACAAGCTTTTGAAAGTATTGCTCACACGCGAGTTCAACTTCTGCATAACTGGGTCAAGAATCAATGGGACTTTTTAGAAGACTCTGCTGTTTATTTGGCAAGTCGAACGGAAGAGCAAGCACAGGGGACGTTATCTAGCCTTCTTAAACGCAGTACGGATTTTTCTGAGTTGGCGATCGTCGATGCTAAGGGGATAGCACAAGCATCGAGTTATCATGAGCATGTAGGGGTTAACCTTGGAGACAAGAAGGCTTTAGTTGAAGGGGCTTCAAAGCGTTATCTGCATGGGCCGTATATGGATCAGCGCACGTTGAACGTAGGGGCTTCGAGTTCATCGTTTCATGACCAAGTAACGCTGATGTTTTATGTCCCCTTTTCTCGGGATGAAGGGGCGCCGCAATTCCTATGTGGTCGTGTTCCAAATGATGTTATTGGTGACATTATTCAAAGAGAAGCGGGGCATATTTATAGCGAGTCGGGTGATAACTATATCTTTATGGTCGACTCCATTCATGATCCTAATACTCAGCCGGGTGTTGCGCTCTCTCGTTCTCGCTTTGAAGATAATACCTTTTCACACGGCGAGAACTTAAAGCAAGGGATTCATACTGATTGGGGAACGGTTAAGATCCAGCACCACACCGAATTTGAGATTCGCTTTACAGACCCAGCCACTAATCAGCTTCACCCAGGCGTAAGAGAAACCATTAAAAATGGCAGTAACCTGTTTATAGGTTATCCGGGGTATTCCGACTATCGCCACATACCGGTTATTGGTAAAGGTATCACCTTTCAATTGGATGGTTCACCAGATACCTTTGGCATGATGTGTGAGTCCGATTTAGAAGAGGTCTACAGAGACCGAAGCCTAAGTTATACCTTATCTAAACACTTCATCAGCTGCATGCTACTGCCTCTATTTATTCCATTACTGTTTGCCAACCTTTATACACTCACACCTTTTATGCAGAGTGGCATTATGTTCGCTTGCGCGTTGATCTCATTGGGCTTATTCCGTTTAGTTAGCGCCAAACCACTAGCGAAGAAGATTCACGAAATGACCGGGGTAATGCAGACCTTAGCCGAAGGTGATGGCAACTTAAGTCGGAGGCTTGATCCCACAACATTCAGTCATAATGAACTTGGCAACCTAGGGCGTTGGACTAATAGTTTTATCGACAATTTAGATAACACGGTGAGTGAGTTGATCCATGCGAGTCACGAAGTTAGAGAGGTTTCGGAATCGATGTTTCGTCGCAGTGTCGTGATGAAGCAAACCAGTGATGATGCATCACAAGCGTTAAGCAATATGCTTCAGTTGAGTCAGTATCAACAGAGCGAAATTACTCATGCGAGTGTCTCAGCAACGCAAATGGACACGGTGATGAAACAAGCCGTCCTGAGCGCAGAGAAGGAGTACAATCAGTCCGTCGAAGGCATGGAGATTGTTCGCAATATCGTAGAAAGCTCGGCGCATAGCGTGAATGAGGTGAATAATGAAATGACTAAGGTGTCTGACATTATAGATATCATTACTGACATTACCGCGCAGACTAACCTTTTGGCCTTGAATGCGGCCATTGAGTCGGCAAGAGCAGGTGAACACGGGAGAGGGTTCTCTGTCGTCGCTTCTGAAGTAAGAACTCTGGCTGACCGAACTTCACAAGCTGCTAACCATATTAGTGACCTAATGAAAGAGCTGCATAGTAAGTCTCGCAGTGCTGTTGAGTCCATGGAGCGAGGTGTCGAGAATGTGAGTAAAGGAAACTTAACAGTCGACTCAAATGCTCGCAGTGAGCAAATTCAATCAGCGGTGAGTGACCTCTTTACCACGATGTCTAACTTAGATGAAAACAGTCAGAAAAATGGACAAACGGCAGATAAAGCCCAACGTTCAATATCTGACTTACAACTGTCTACTAAGCAACTCGCACGTCGAGTGTCCTTGATGGGCAATGCATTGAGCCGTTTAGACCAATTGATTGGGCGTTTTGAAGTGAGCCGAAAGGTGGCGTAGTGGAAAATACGTAAGTTCTTTACGCAAACGCCAGATACAAAAAAGCCGCTGATTTCTCAGCGGCTTTCTTTAAAGTGGTGGAGGGATAGGGATTTGAACCCTAGAACCGCTATTAACGGTTGCCGGTTTTCAAGACCGGTGCTTTCGACCACTCAGCCATCCCTCCAATGGCGCGTATAATATAAGGGTGGCTTTCGCTTGTAAATACCCTTATTAACTGACTGCTTTTTTTATGAACGCTTTTTGGTGTTTTTGTTCTGAATGATTATTTATTGTTCGGTTTATTAAGAAGCCGACAAAATCTAATATTCAATAAGCCAAGTATTCCCAACTTTTGTTATACGTGAAGTGTTTCTGTGCTATTAAAAAAGAAAGTATCTAATTGGCTTGCAGGTAAAGTTATGAGGGGAGTGGCTTAGGCGCATGAACTTTTAGTTTAGAACGGTGAGATCGGAATTTAAAACTTGGTATAAAGTGAATGGGTTTGAAACTGGGACTGTAGAGAGTTTTGTTAGATGAGCTTTATATTTTAAAAAGCTTCAGATGCAAAAAAGCCGCTGATTTCTCAGCGGCTTTCTTTAAAGTGGTGGAGGGATAGGGATTTGAACCCTATCTAGCCTGAACTCTTTTAAAAACATCCTTAACTTTTTCAGGATGTTACCCGATAACTAGAAAAATCGGATTGAACAAATGTGATTCACATACATCAAATCACAAACCAGATCGTTAATCAAATACTATTTGGCCAATAGTGCAGTGAAGAGGTTTATTTTCGACGTTCTGAAATCACCTTCTTCAGTACATACAACAATGCTAAAACCATCCCAGTAAAAATACCTCCTCCTACACCAATAAGAATGGCAATGTTGCTTTGAATAAAATCGACCATATGTCTTTACTCCTGAATTAGTAGTGCTTAAGCTGAATTTATCCATACCAAGTGTCTGCTATTGCTAAGAGAAGTCACCAAGCTTAATTCGTTGTATCGCTTCAACGACTCGATTAGCTCCACAAGGCGTAGTGAGAGCATCTAGAGGCGTCTCATGGTTGAGGAAATATTTAGGGGTGCAGAGCCATTCCTCCGCCATATCCATATCACTGGCACGCTTTTGGGCAAACACTTATCTGAACCTAATCACATCACAGTTTCTATTTGCGAGCGGACAGTCTACGCACACAATCAAAATCAAACATTTTTTAAAGTTCAATCGGCTAAATTAATACTTTTTTGGGGGTTACGAGCCTGTAATTTAATTATGTTTCTACAGCGACCAAAACCACACAACGATGAGACTCTAGAGAGTTTCCTTATTCGGGTCGCGAACAAAAACGGCTATGAAGACGTACACTGTTTTTGTAATGATCTAGTATATTACTAAATGTACGAAGATAACTGCTAGATGACCAAGAGGGACAAAGGATGAAGATTGCTGTTACTGCCGCAAGTGGGAAGTTGGGCTCTGCTATTGTAGAAGCCACCGTCAAATTAACCTCGAAAAATCAAGTCGTTGCTCTAGCAAGAACACCAGAGCGCGCTTTCGGCTTGGGTGTCGAAGTGCGTCCGGGCGATTATGAGGATGCTGAGCAGCTAGAACAGTCATTGCAAGGTGTGGATGTTGTGTTGCTAGTGTCTGGTATGGATGCTCCGGATAAACGTATTGGACAGCATCGTAATGTGATTGAAGCTGCCAAAAAGGCTGGCGTGAGAAAGATTGTTTATACCAGCGTACAAGGGGCCGAGGAGAACACGGCATTTTCCCCTGTTATTCAAAGTAATCGTCAAACAGAGCGAGATGTTCGTGAGAGCGGACTTGAATGGGTGAACGGCCGTAATGGCATCTATATCGAACCTGACATCGAATACATTGATAGTTATAAGAAAGCGGGGGGCATCTTTAACTGCGCAGGTGAAGGCCAGTGTGGTTATACAACCCGAGAAGAGCTAGGTTACGCTTACGCCCGCATGCTTGTTGAAGATATACATAACGGCAATACCTACAATCTACACGGCGATGCCATTACTCAAGCACAGCTCACTGATTACATGAATAGTGCGTTTGGGACGAACCTTACATTCACGTCGATGAGCGTTGAAGAGTATCGACTAGACAGAGTGGCTGAGTTGGGTGACTTTATTGGAACGGTTATCGCTGGTATTTATCAAGGCATCCTTGAAGGGAAGTCAGATAACCCGAGTCATTTCGAACAAGCTGCAGGACGCAAGCATGTTAGCTGGCAAGATTACTTTTCAGAGCTTAAATCTCATCAATAGTTTCTGAACGCCCTCATTTATGGCGTTCAAAAGATAGAAAGTCTGGCAATTGACCAGACTTTCTCGTTGTTGGAATAACCTTTATTAGCTTTGATAAGCCTTATAGGGCTTCTTCTACCTTGGTGGCGACACTTGCTGATACCCAAGGCTTCCATACCTGTGGTGAGCTTTCTAGAAAGTAATACATGGCTTCTTCGGCGTCGGCTTGGTTGTCTTCCATCCAGGCTAACAACTCGCTCATTTGTTTATTGGTAAAACCACGTTTTTCAAAGTATTGGTAAGCAAGATGCTCATTATTAGCAAAGGCTTCTGTGGTGATAGTGTGAACCGGTGCTGGTGGATACATGGTCACTTTAGGAGATTCACAATCGGGTTGTGTCGTACAGTTACGGAATTCCTCAATGTCGGTACCACTTCCGAAATCAACTTTAACCATATCGTATTTACCCAACACAGGTGTTGGTGACCAATAGTAACCAAACCATGGTTTCTCACGCTCATAAGCTTTGGCAATGGTTCCTGCTAGTGCAGCACCTGAACCCGGGTCCACCATTTCAAATCCATGTTTATCTAAACCCATAGCATTAAATAAGTGTTCGGAAGTAATCTGACATGTCCATCCTGCCGGGCAGCTATAGAATGCGAACTTTTCATCGTCTTCTGGGTGTGCGAATAGATTAGCGTGTTTGATGACACCTTCGATTGTCGTCATCTCTGGATATTGTTCAACAAGATAGTTAGGTATCCAGAAACCTTCTTCACCGCCGTTTACTAAAGACTTGCCTGCGTAACGTAGCCGCTTATCCGCCACACCCTTATCTAACGCTTCTTTGATGCCGTTAGTCCAAAGCTCAGGCGCAACATCAGGTTGACCCTTTTCAATCATTGACGTGCCCGTAGGGACGCTATCACCGGGGATTAAATCCGCTGCACAGCCGTAGCCGTTATTCAAAATGAATTGGTCGACATGAGCAATAAGGCTCGCCGAGTTCCAGTTCATGTCTGCAATGGTGATCTCTCCGCATTCGTCAGCACTAGCGTGTACAGAAAACGCAGCAAGTACTGCGATGGAAAGCATGGATTTGTTATTCTGCATTGACGTAATTCCTTTTCTTGTCAGAAGCTTATTCGCTATAGAAACAGAAATGTTCGACGTAGAAAAGAGACTGAGATCTAAATTTAAACGATTTGTGATCCGCACCAGCAGCCCTAGACATTGAGTTAGTGAGCTGGAATCCAGATGATTGACGTACAAGTAACTCATCATCTAGCTCTTCACAAATTTTCTGCATGCTTTTTGAAATCGCACTGATTGTTTTACCCATGCGCCTTGCAGTTCTGGACAAGAAATCATTTTAGGCTCGGTTGTGCTCTTAAAATTTGACTGATCAGCTTTATTGCAAAGCCTATTGCCCAAATTCCCTTATCTACCACAGTACCATCAAGCTCAATACATTTGATTCAGCTCTATTCGACTTCTACTTTTACAGAGGGAGTCGTTTGCTTCATCCTACGTTCAAATAAACGGAGAGACGTAATGTTAAAAACAATTTTAGTGATATATTTCAGCTTATTCGCAGTAATTCAAGCAAGTTACGCAACAGACATGGATAAATCTAAGGCAGAACAATCTGCAAAAACCCTAGAGGTTGCCCAAGCTTTTCTGCGGGCTGCTGGATCTGGGGATATGGAAAAGCTAAGTACTCTAATGGCTGACGATTTTGTTTGGCATAATGAAGGAGATGATTCTATTCCTTGGATTGGTAACTGGGAGTCTAAAGAAACAGTTTTAAATACCTTCTTGCCTCGCTTTGGTGCTGGATTAAAAACAACGAGCTGGACTACAGATTATAGTTTTGCCAACGGTGATCAAGCCGTCTTTATGGGGACCATGAGTGCCACAGCAAACAACACTGGCGCTGACACTGGAAAATTTAGTTGGGCTGTGCGCGTTCAAGTCGTCGATGGGAAAGTAAAGAGTTGGAACTGGTTTGAAGACAGCTTTGCTGTCTCAAAAGCCTATCACACAGAGAAATAACAACTCTAAACATGTTTGATTTTACTAAGAATTGACTTAACACTGAGAGGCTACCTCTCAGTGTGTAAACACATTTCAGGACGGGACATAAACTGGTAAAAAGCCCGATTCTTAAGGCATGAAAAGTCGCTTAATTTGATACTCAATCTATTTGGAGCCGATCACAAATGCCGTGCTATCAAGACGCGCGGCATTTCTAACTGTAAATGACTGTAAAATCAGTTGAATCAAGGTGCCAACTTGATAGTTTATAAGCATGAATTTTTATGGCTTAACAACCTATCAGGCAATTGATCATGCAAACCCGTACATGGAAAGACAGTTTGGTAAAGACTCAGTATGTCATGGACATCCTATTGCTGATCGGCTTTATCTTAGTCTGTATCCCCAAAGCAACAGGTGTAGCAGCTCACGAATGGCTGAGCCTTTTGTTTATTATTCCTTTGATTATCCACTTACTACTGCATTGGAACTGGATGGTATCTCTTCCAAAAAATTTCATCCACAAACAATCTGCTAAAGATCGATTCAATGCGGTTTGGGATGCTTTGTTCTACTTGGTCATGCTGATGGCAACACTCAGCGGATTCTTAGTTTCCGAAGCTTTGCTACCTCAGCTAGGTATGCCAGTAGAGATACTGCCTGTTTGGTCCAAGCTACATCATGACCTAGGAAACCTAGTGATGCCAATGCTTGGTATCCATCTCGCTCTGCACTGGCAGTGGATAAAAGGTGTGAGCAGAAAAATGAGACAGAAACACAACACTAAGGCAGGTGTATAATGAAATATCTCGTTTATCGTTGGAAGCAGCGCTCTGCTATTGTCTTAATCATCTCGCTTATCATCTGCGCAGTAATGTGGACCCTAGAGCTATCAACTTGGGCAGGAACAATAAATAGTGCAGCAACCGAGCTTGCACTCGAAGAAGGAAAACGAAACCTATCTGGGTTAGCGGTTTTCGGCGTCTCATTTGTTAAGCTTACTGTGCTGACCATGGTGCCCGCCTTTTTGTGTTATGGCGTGTTAAAGCTCTCTGCTTTTGTCTTCAAAAAACGTACACACGACAACCAAAACAAGCCTACTCGGCCAGTCCACTAGTCAAGCAATGTCTCAGCCAGTGCGTCTAACATTCGACGCGCGCGCTGTCAGTGAACTAGCTGGGGCAGGTCTGCCTTACGATGATCTACCCAGTCAGCACGGAGTTGGACATTTATGAGTCAGTGATTCTGCTAAATTAGCATTTAAAGGATTAACTCAGGTATTGCAAACCTCTAACTACGTGGGCAAGTTCACTTAGCCACTACAGGAGCCGTTCAAGTCTTAAAAAACATCATCCCAATACGGTAAATCACCATAATAGTCACTGAGAAACTCAATAAAAACACTCAACTTAGTCGCAATCAGCTTACGGTGCGGATACACCGCATGTAGCGCCATGGGTTCTGGCTCAAACTCTTTTAGAATAACGTTAAGTTGGCCCTTCTTTACTGCGTCAGACACGATAAAAGTGGGTTGAAAAACATAACCCTCTCCCGCTATAGCGGACTCAACGAGGATATCGCCGTTGTTGCAGGATATACCGGAACTCTCCTCTTTTGACGAGCGCTTCAGCGCATTCATAAGTGGGGACTCGGATTGACTGTAATCCATGTAGCTGTAGCTTAGCAGATGCTCTGGAATAAGCTGTTCCGGATGCTCTGGCGTTCCATGCCGTTCAAGATAGTCTGGGGAAGCACACATAACCAACCGAACCGGAGCAACACGCTTTGCAATTAAGGATGAGCTTTTTAATTGCCCGATCCGTAACGCTAAATCAAAGCCCTCCTCAACCACATCGACTTTCCGATCGTTGAGTTGCAAATCGATACCCACAGCCGGATTGAGCTGCTTAAAATCCCGAATAAGTGAAGCGAGATGCTTGGTAGCAAAAGTCACAGGAGCACTGATACGCAGTAAACCTTGCGCCTCATTCTTTAACTGCCCCATGCTCCCTTCCATGTCTTGAATACTTTCCAAAATGTGCTGAACGTGTTGCACACATCGCTCGCCCGCTTCTGTAAGGTGTACTTTTCTCGTCGTGCGGTTAAGCAGGCGTACCCCGAGTTGTTCCTCCAAATGAGATACGTACTTACTGACCAACTGATTTGACGTTCCCAGTTTCTCTGCTGCCTTGGTAAAACTGCCTTCTCTAGAGACCGTGAGAAACGCCTTCATGGTGTCAATCCTATCCATTAAACAAATCCTTTTAATAAGTCAATTACCAACAATACATTGGAAATCATTCAATGATAATGCCATTTATCATCTAAAGGAGAAAGATTAATCTTATTCCCAAGTTAAGACTTACTTGAATAAATCAACTCTGAGGGAAATACCATGAACAAGCACATTTTTAACAAAGTAATTCAATCCAATGCTGGCTTTGCGGCACTAGTACTGAGAGTTCCGGTAGGAATCATTTTGGCTGCACATGGTGCGCAAAAGCTGTTTGGCTGGTTTGGTGGCTATGGACTTGAAGGTACTGGCCAATGGATGGCAAGCATTGGGCTAGCACCCGGTTACCTAATGGCATTGATGGCTGGCAGTGCAGAATTCTTCGGAGGTTTAGCCTTGATATTTGGCCTTTTGACTCGCCCAGCAGCACTGGTCAATGCATTTGCCATGTTAGTGGCAATCTTCAGCGTTCACATCAGCCATGGCTTATTTATCAGCAATAACGGTTACGAGTTTGCTTTGGCGTTATTCGCTGCCACTTTAGCGCTAGCCATTCAAGGTGGCGGAAAGTTTGCCATTGATAACCGCTTACTTGGTGCAACCAAAACCGCTTAATAAAAGCTATTGGACTCGAAACAAATTAGACAAACAACAGACGCCCATGGCGTACGCTCGCAAGGGGCTCTTCGAAATAAGGAAAGATTATGTTGGTAAATGGTAAGTGGGAACGCAAGTGGGATCCCGTTCAAGAGAAAGACAGTGAAGGCCGCTTCATCCGCCAAAGCAGCGCATTCACAAATCGCATTGACGATGCACAGTCAGCAGTCGATAAAGGTTTGCGACTCTATGCTGCTTACATTTGTCCTTGGGCAACACGCACATTAATTGCTCGCTCGTTGTTTAACTTAGAAGATGTAATTGACGTAAAAATCTTAGACCCAGTACTAACAGATTTCGGTTGGCAATTTGGGGGTGAATCTGATTCAACGGTAGGCTCTACAGAGAGTGGCATTGAGGGAGTGGAATACGCTCACCATCTTTATACGATGACTGATGACCAATACACTGGTCGAGCGACTGTGCCTGTACTTTGGGATTGTGGTGATAACAAAATCATCAACAACGAGTCTGCTGATATTCTTCATATTTTGAACGAAGACTTAAGACCGATTCATAATTCAAACATCAATTTGTACCCGACTGAGTTGCAATCACAAATTGAAGAGTTTAATGCCAGTATCTACGACAGCTTAAACAATGGCGTGTATCGCGCAGGATTCGCTTCAAGCCAGAAAGCTTACGACGAAGCCATGGTTGATATTTTCGCTCGCTTAGAAGAACTGGAAACACATTTTGCGAATAACGATTTTGCCGTTGGCAACCAACTAACCGAAAGCGACATTCGGTTATTCGTTACCTTGATCCGATTTGATGTGGCCTACCATGGCCTATTTAAAACTAACATCAAAGCCATCTCTGACTACCCTGCGTTGTCAGCGTATTTGGACCGCTTATTACAAATCGAAGCCTTTGCGAAAAACACTCGTGTCGATCATATTAAAGCGGGCTATTACTCGGTAACTGCGCTAAATCCATCTGGCATAATTCCTCAGGGGCCGTACTTGGATTGGTTTAAATATTTACCGGAGGGAGTATGAAACTAGCACCTCTGATGTTCGTTGGTCACGGTTCTCCGATGTTTGCGTTAGGCGCAAGCATCGAGGCTCAACAACAGGCGACCGATAATTTAACCCATCAAGTAGCTAAATTTGATGATGTGGAAGCTATATTAGTGATATCACCACATTGGGTTGCCCGCGGTAATGTCGTTATCACCAACGACCAACCAGAAACCATTCACGACTTTGGTGGCTTTCCACCTGAATTGTACGAATTGAACTATCCTGCGATGGGCTCACACATTGTTGGTAATAAAGTCATCGACTTATTAACCAACAATGGTTTCGAAACTAAGGCGGACAATTACCGAGGCTGGGATCACGGTGTTTGGGTACCGCTGTATCACCTGCGCCCAAATGCAGACAAGCCAATAGTGCAATTGTCGCTGAATGTTGATCTGTCACCAGATGAACTAGAAAAGCTCGGTAATACCTTGAAACAATTGCGTAAGCAGAATATTGCGGTTATCTGCTCAGGTAGCCTGACGCACAATTTATATGACATTCGAATGAGTCACGAGCGCGTCGCAGAATATGCAAACAAATTCCAAAATTGGGCACGGAAAATCGCTCTTGAAGGCAATTTAGCGGAGGCAAAACA
This sequence comes from Vibrio sp. 10N.222.49.C12, assembly GCF_041475025.1. NCBI lineage: Bacteria > Pseudomonadati > Pseudomonadota > Gammaproteobacteria > Vibrionales > Vibrionaceae > Vibrio > Vibrio sp. 10N.222.49.C12. Next base: position 106,299 of record NZ_JBFRVF010000019.1, read on the forward strand.
GCCTCACGTTAAGTCTGTTCACTATGCGAAGTCACATCCTACCTCTGAGCATTATTTGCCGTTAGTTATTGCTATGGGAGCAAAAGATGACGCTGATAATCTTACGGTGTTGGAAAGTCCAATCTTGCATCACTCCATTTCAATGGAGAGTTATGTTTGGTCTCAGTGAGCAATAACATTACTTTAGTTTAGAAAAACAGCATCAACCAAGATAAGTATAAACTGCAAGGCTAACATGATGTATGGAATCCACTCCCTCCTTAGCAATCTAGACTTAGGAGTGTGAGAAAAAACCGAGGGTTCCAATATGTTGACTAAAAATGTTATCGCTATCGACTTAGCAAAAAATGTTCTTCAAGCCTGCCATATCAGCATTCATGGTGAGCTAATGTCCAATAAACCTCTGAGTCGCCAGAAGATGAAAGAGTTCTTGGCAAAGGCTAAGCCTTCGATTGTCGCCATGGAAGGTTGTTGCGGTTGCCATTACTGGGGGCAATTAGCAGAAAAACTTGGGCATGAAGTCCGAATCATTAACCCTAAGAAGGTGAAAGGATACCTAGAAGGTCATAAAACGGATCATAATGATGCTCTCGCCATCGCTAACGCCGCTATACAAATTGGTATCAAGTACAGTCGTCCAAAGTCATTGGAACAACAAGCTATCGCCGGTTCAGTGGCGCACGACTTTCAAGCAATAGAACTCATTTCATTGAGGGCATTTTTGCGTTACATGCTACCGCCAGCATACCTTTGGGCAGAAATGAGTTTCGGAAAAGTAAACATTAGCAAATCATGAATAACTACAGGTATGGCAAAGAGGAAAAAGTTTCAACGGTGTCTCCAATTGCTTTATTGAAATACTAGTACCTGATCCCGTACTGGAATCAGGTGATTGTTATGAGAGACAAAAGACAAGACCCTATTGTTTCTAATGCTGAGTCACAAGCAGTTTTTTTCCATGCTCGATTAATCATTATCAGCATTACTGATAACTTAAGCGCGTTGCAGCAAATCGGTTAAGTAAAGTGTGCATGATGTAACACAGTAATAAAGTCGCTACGATGGCAACCAAAATACTGCTAATACGGTAAAGTGCACTATATATCAGATCGCTACCTGGGGTGAGGTATTGGCCAAATAAAATCCCCAGCGTGGTCATCGCTCCAAAGCCAACCCCAGCGCCGACGTTTTCTTTGACGTGTACTTGGCTAAATAGCATTAACCCAAACCATAAAACCGGCACGACTAAGATCAACAGCCCTGACCAATCATAAAGAAACAACTGGGCTAACACACCGAATGTCACTCCAAGAAAGGTACCTATCGCACGTTTAAGGGCATAATTTAATACCCCAGTAAAATGCATCGGATAAAGTAATAAAATTGTGGCAGCTTGCGCCGACATAGAGTCTTGCAGATTAAATATCTGGAACACTACAAAAGATGCTGTGGCGATAGTTGCCCCCAGTAATACTTCATGTCGCATTCGATTTACTGATTTTGCTGGTGGTTTTTGCAATTTTCTGGGTTCAACATCAGGGATTAACGAGACCATGATATAGGCGATAATGATTGCCAGTATTGTGGCGCCGAGATTAGCGCCGATGAGACCGTTTAGATCAGTATCAGGGTAACTGGCAAAATTAAGCATGATGCTCAGATTAAGTAAACTATTGGCACCATAAAGAAAAAAACTGCCGCGGGTCATGGCGGTAAAAAAGCCAACAAACACCCCAAAAATAATCAGGGTCATTAAGACTGGATGGCCACCAAATAAACCACCGATAACGCCTACCACTAATCCAGCTGTGACAGAAGACGCCAACACCTGCCGCGCGACATGGGCGGTGAACACAGGTGCTAGCCCTAGCAATACCATAGGGGTAACAGTATAAAACACCCCGTTACTAAAGCCGAACAGTTTGCACACAGTAAAGCCAATCGTGCCAGCAGTGGCAATACGTAGACATTGACGTAAATCATTGGCTGTCATGGGATTAAATCTTAGTAACATGATTGTTGCCTTGTGTCGCTGTAATATATTTAAAATAGCGCATCTATCAAATGTTTGATGTTAATAGATATAGTGCAGCATACTGATGGCTTTAATCTGCCCATGAGCTAATAAGTTCAGCAAACTATTTTCTGGCATTATCTGCACCGTCGCCCGTGCCCCCGTTGGCAATGTTCTCATGACTTCGTCATTATCTAATTGTAAATGCAATCTCATTCTTTGGGCGTCACGGACCCAGCGATCAGATTGTTGCGGAGTCGCTAAACTGCCATTGGCATCGAACTGTCCGGCGCTAACCCCAGCATCAATACTGCTGACGTGGGCGCGATATAAACGGCCTGGTTCACCGTCAAACGCAACAAGGGCTTTAGATGAAATTGAGACATCTCGTAATGCCTTTTCTCTAAAATCAGCAATAATATCCACATCATCAGAAACAAGAGCCAGCAGTGGCTGGCCAATGGCCGCAAAGCCGCCGACCATGATTTGCAAGTTAGTAACTGTGCCGTCTTGATCCGCATGAACTTGGGTATAAGACAGGTTTAATTTGGCTTGGGCTAAGCGATTTTCGGCCTGACGTACTTTTAAGTTATTGTTACCGTAAACACCGCGGCTCACTTCTAATTGCTTTAAACGGGCTTGGGTTGCCAGCAAATTTGCTTCAGCCGCAGCGGCATCGCTGTCAGCTTGATCGCGTTGCTGTTGGGATACGCCATTAGTTTTGTACAGTGCATCAAGACGCTTTGCTTCGCTGCGTTTTTGTTGTGATGTGGTTTGGCTGGCATTGACATCAGCTTGCGCCGCTAACAAAGAGGCATCTAGCTCAGCGTTATCTTGCTGGACTTGCTCTAAAGCCAACTGCGCTTCATCTACCGCTAACTTATACGGTCTAGGATCTACTTTAAACAGTAATTCACCCTTGCTAACAACTTGGTTATTAGTGACAGCAATAGTTTTAATGCGGCCATTAACTTGTGGGGTAACCTTAGTCACAACCCGAGTTGCCATAGCCTGCGGCGTTAATGGCATAGTCGCATCAGCAAACATAAAGTAACCAAATACCAGCATAAAGCCTGCTAAGGCAATTTTTGTTAGCCGCGAAAATTGTTGATCTGGTGTCATATTTGTATTCACTTACTTGTCTGTCATTTTAGCTAATTTGGTTAACGCATTATTACCAATCAGATTAATTACTCTTTCAAACTCAGTAAGTTCTTCAGCGTTTATGCCTAAGAGCAATTGGCTACGGATATTGATAATTGTTACTTCAACTTTCGTTATTAAATCGAGTCCAGCAGGAGTCAAATTGACAAGTCTGGCGCGTTTATCATGGGGGCAACAGTGGCGTTCAATGAGCCCTTGCTGTTCTAATTGGGCTAAGGTGCGCATTAAAGAGGCCAGTTCAATTTCTAAGGCATTGGCTAATACTTTTTGACTGAGGTTGTCGCCTAATCGCCACAGTTTCCATAAGGCTGTCCAGCGTGGGTAAGTTAACTCTAAAGGGGCAAGTTCAATGTCAACAGAGGTGCGCCATAAGCGATGCAGACGCCCCAATTGTTCTGCCAGTGATAGCTCTTTCATATGGTCGAATTCTTTTTGCATCATGGTTCCCATTTACTTAGCGTGCTAACTATTATACTTGGTTAGCACGCTAAGTAAATTGTTTTATACTATCAAAATCGCCTCATAAGCCTAAATCCCCTTAAAGTAATGAAAAAAAAGAATAAAAATGGAAGTGAAATAGGACATCCGATCTTTTACCAATAAATTTTAACCCAGCCAACCCAATCGCTGAGCCAGAAACACAGTAGATGACAAAAAATATTAGCTAACGCGCCCATTCAGTCACAAAATAAACGGAAGCGGAATTTTAAAGAAAAATATGTAGGATTTTTGAGATTTACAGGTGGCGTTGTTGAACAATCCCTCCCTAAGAGCGTAGTAACCCCAAGGGCTGCGAGCAATTAAGCCACTTCATTTCTTACGGGCATACCTAACAACGGGGGGGGGGCAGGTCTTGCCTTTTGCCACTATACGGCTGACTCGTGAATAATGTAAGTCGAAGTGATTCCCTATTTGCTTTTGCGTATAGCCACCGCTATTAAATGCAGCAATAATGGCATCATTTCTACTAGGCGCTGAGTCTTGGTACTCCTTTAGCGAAAGAGGTTTAGCACGTCGCTGTTTTGCCGGAACCTCTTTGATATCTCCCTCTGCTAAATTCAAATTAGGAAGATGACTGTTCACAAACTCATCACTGCCTAGGTACACCTGCTGCTTTAATCCTGTCCATAGTGGCTTACCAACCCCCTCGAAAACGAATTGCTTGTATTTCTCAACAGCCTTATTTCTCTGGCGGCCAAATTGAAACAAGGTTTGATCAACCGCTAGCCAGTCTGGTGACTCTTTTAAACCAGTAACAAAAGGCCAACTGATCCACTCATATTCGTTCGGTGTATCCACTATATTTGCACGAACGGGGTTAAGTAAAATGTAACGTCCCACTTCCAATAGATAAGCGTCTTTGTCGACTAAAATGGCTTTAAAGCGACCTTGGTATAGATGACCGACTCGGTTATGTTTTCTATTGAACTTTTGGGTATACACACCATTAAGCTGACGCATTCCCTTACTTAAGTTCCCATCAGGAGTTTCGACGAGTAGATGGTAATGATTGGTCATTAAACAGTAGCTATGCACGACCCAATTGAATCGCTCTTGTTTATTTAGATAGAAAAAAGGCTTCATTTATGATCAGATAATCGTCGCCAAACAAACTACCTACATCAATAGTGAAGCCGATGACGATTATCTCCTTACAGAAGCAATTTAAGCAATTCTTTAATGCTGACACCCTCCAAAAAATGGCGAAAAGTAC